>CADCHW010000083.1 GCA_902801245.1 uncultured Ruminococcus sp. | reverse complement strand
CACGGTAGCATTCTTTTGATGTGTTCAACTAGTTTTATGTCCATATCTATATTATATCACGTTTTAGATCATTGCACAAGTTATTTGTCGATAATTCCTATGTATGCTTTTTGGGAAAAACTTCGTTGACATATTTTTTCGGAAATGATATAATATAAACATAAAATTCTTTTATTTGTAATGAAAGGGTGACAATTATGACTATCATTCAGGAAAAGGCAATTCTTCTGATACAGCAGTTGCCCGATGATAAAATTCAGGCGATTATTGATGAAATAATGCTCACAGAGTTCATACATCAAGAGCGTGTTTCAAACAAAAAGAAAGCGTTTTTGAAGTTGGAAAAGCTAGACCTTGATTTGCCGGAAGATTTTGATGCGGATTCGGAGCTTGCAAAGGCAATGGAGGAGAAATATGATATTACTTCTTGATACAAACATTGTTCTTGACTACCTCTTGAAGAGAGAACCTTTCTACAATGATGCTAAAAGGATTATGGAGTTATGCAGCGATGATTCTGTTGACGGATATATCGCCTTGCATACGATTACAAATATGTGGTATATTCTCAGAAAAGTTTCGGAAGATAAGCGAAGAGAGGCATTAATATCAATATGTGAACTTCTTCAGGTAGTGGGAACTACACATCAAGAGGTTATTAAAGCATTGGAAACCTCCGAATTTAAGGATTTTGAAGATTGTATTCAAACCAAATGTGCTAAAACAGTAAAAGCTGAATATATAGTAACTCGTAATGTTTCGGATTTTATGTATTCCGAAATACCGGTGATAACACCCGAACAACTTCTAAGGAATTAAAATTTTACAAAAAATAATGTTGACAAACTCCCTAATTTGCGTTATAATAATAAAAGATAATTTTAAATGCGATGATAGGGTAAAAGGTATCGGAGAGTTTACTTTCAGAAAGCCGTTGGCTGATGTGAAACGGCAGTAACCCGAGTGCCGAGCTCACCCTTGAGCGGTCAACTGAAATGTCCGTGTCAGTGAAGCGGCAGATTAGGAAGAACGGCTCTTCCCCGTTATAGGAAGTTGGCATTGTTTGTGCTGAAAGAGTGGGTTCGTTTTGAGCCAATAAAAGTGGTACCACGGAACTATGGAATTGTAGTCTTCGTCTTTTAGAGATAAAAGGCGGAGGCTTTTTTGGTGTAACTCCGAATGTGTATGACTTGCTCTTTAAATTTCATTATTGTAAGGAGTAGATTGATTTATGAAAAATTTTGAAAGATATAAAAGACAGTACTTTAATCCCCCTGTCAATGAGTATAAGTGGGTTAAAAAGGAATATATAGATAAAGCTCCGACATGGTGTTCCGTTGATTTGCGTGACGGAAATCAGTCGCTTATTATCCCTATGAGCATTGAGGAGAAACTCAGCTTCTTTGACCTCCTTGTTAAAATCGGCTTTAAGGAAATTGAAGTTGGTTTTCCTGCCGCAAGCGAAACGGAGTATAATTTCCTCCGCAGACTTATCGAGGAAAACAGAATCCCCGATGACGTAACCGTTCAGGTTCTCACTCAGGCTAGGGAGCATATTATCCTCAAAACCTTTGAAGCACTCAAAGGCTGCAAGAATGCTATTGTTCATTTCTACAATTCGACTTCATATGCTCAGAGAGAACAGGTTTTCAAAAAGTCTAAGGAGGAAATCAAGGATATTGCCGTAAACGGTGCAAAGCTTATCAAGAGATTGCAGGAGGAGCAAGGCACAGACTTCCGTGTTGAGTATTCACCCGAATCGTTCACAGGCACAGAACCGGAGTATGCTCTTGAGGTGTGCAATGCCGTTCTTGATATTTTGCAGCCTACTCCCGACAGAAAGGCTATTATCAATCTCCCCGTTACGGTTGAACATTCCTTGCCGCACATTTACGCTAATCAGATAGAGTATATGTCCGACAGACTTAAATACAGAGAGGCTATAGAGGTTTCACTTCACCCACACAATGACCGTGGCTGCGGTGTTGCCGACACGGAGCTTGGTTTGCTTGCAGGTGCGGACAGAGTTGAGGGTACACTTTTCGGCAACGGCGAAAGAACAGGTAATGTCGATATTATCACGGTTGCAATGAATATGTTCTCACAGGGTGTTGACCCCGAGCTTGACTTCTCGGATATTCCGTCAATATGCGAATTGTACGAGAGTGTTACAAGAATGAACGTTGATGAACGTTCGCCGTATTCGGGTGCTTTGGTGTTTGCTGCGTTCTCGGGTTCACATCAGGACGCTATCGCAAAGGGCAAAAAGTGGCACGAGGAAAAGAACCTCGATACTTGGACTGTTCCGTATCTTCCGATTGACCCCGCAGATGTCGGCAGAGAGTACGAAACGGACGTTATCCGCATTAACTCTCAGTCGGGTAAGGGCGGTGTCGGTTATCTTCTCGAAAGCAATTACGGATTTACACTTCCGAAAGCTTTCAGCGAAAAGGTAAGCTATTATATAAAGAATGTTTCCGACGTGAACCACAAGGAAATGCTCCCGAACGAGGTGTTTGACGAGTTTTACAAGGAGTTCGTCAATATTAAAGGACCTCTTACGTTAAAGGATATTGTTTTCAAGAAAATCAATAACGGCGAGCGTATGCACGTTACAATGGTCGTAGGCTATTATGACGAGGAAAAGACTATCGAAGCCGAGGGTTCGGGCAGGCTCAGTGCGGTAAGCCGTGCATTAAGACATCAGCTCAACATCGAGATTTGCGACCTCTCCTATACGGAACACGCTTTGGAAAGAGGTATGGATTCAAAGGCAGTTACCTATGTCAGCATTGCGGATAAGAACGGTAATGTTGAATGGGGTGTGGGAGTTAATAACGATATTATTTATTCGTCGGTTGACGCTCTGTTCAGTGCAATAAACAGACGAGAGCGGCGGACAACGTCCGCAGGAAACACGTGAAGATAGTCTTTGTTAGTCTTACTTCACGAACCCGACCGAAAGGACAGTTGCGGACAGTGACATACAACAGCGGACAACGTCCGCAGGAAACAATACACATTGCCGATTTCTTGTTATTCACAACTTTTGACACGCATTAAGTATTTATGAAAAGGTGATTTTATGATTTACTTTGACGGTTACTGTATGATGTTCAAATATCTCGACAGTATTTATTTTAAGTTTAAAGATGAATACGATTGGCTTGCTTCAATGCTCGGCGGTATGTCTATTCTTGCAGATAACTCTACCGCCGACCCTGCTTACAAAATCGACTGGGATAATGCGGTTAAAAAAGCTTTGAATGCAAGTGAGGATAAGAATTTCACTCCCGAGCTTGCATACAAAGCGGCGATTATTTTCCTTGAGGACTATCTTGAAATCGGATATATAGAGGAAATCGGCAGAGTATGCGAGGATATGAAAAATAACCGTTATCCCGATATCTGGGAAGAAGCGGTTAATCATTATGAAGTGCCGTGGCTTATACTAAAGAAATGAGGGTAAAGATATGTTGAACGGTTTTGAAGAAGCGTTTATGGACGCACAGGCTAGTTCGGTTTCTTTGTGTATGGAACTGTTGGAAGACACAAACATAGATTTTGATAAGGTGTACATTTATATGCATACCAATGAATATTCGTATTTTTTTAATACTTTTTTTGAAAAGGACAGAAAAATATATAGTTTACTTGATTTGTTCGATGTTGAAACGGCTCGGGAGTTTCTTTACTGCGGTACTGAGGACGTTATTAACATTCGCAGGGTTTGCGGAGAGTACGAGGCAAACTGTCCTTATGAAATGAAACTGATTTATAATGTCAAAAGCCGCAGTTTTGACGCAGATTACAAATATGAAGATATCAGAGAAGATGATTCTCCCAGTGTTCACTTTGTGAATTGGGAAGATGATATTAAAAAATCTCTGAATTAATTCATTCCAAAACTTGCATACAAAGGGCAATGCGGTAGTTTATCGCATTGTGGAAAAGTAAGGAGAACTAAATGTCAAGTGCAAATATTACACTTAAAGATATTATTGAAAGAAAAATAGTGTATGCGAAAAACGAAAGAGATAATGCCGCTCCGATAGATTTTTCGGTGACGGGCGACCCGTATCATTTAACATACGAGGAATTTATCACAATGAACGATACGGAGATTAAGGCTTTTGAAGAAATGCTTGCGGATATCGAGGTAATGTCGGAGGAAGAATTTACCGAAAAGTATAAAAGTATATAGCAATAGCGAAAACTCTGGGTAAACAAATCGAAGAAGAGCAGGACGAGAAGTATAATAAAATCGCCGAAGCCAAAGCAAACGGCACGGACGTTTACGAGGTGCTGAAAGAGTTTCCGTCAAGAGGGGAAAGAGTTTGGTATAACAACGCTGTAGCGGAGATTTTAATATTGTTTGATATGAAAAATCAATCTTTGCTTTGATTAGGGTGATTTATTATGAGTGCAAATATTACGCTTAAAGATATTATCGAAAGAAAAATAGCGTATGCGAAAAATGAAAGAGATAATGCCGTGCCGAAAGATTTTGTATCGGACGACCCTTATGATTTCACATACGAGGAATTTATAAGAGTTCAGAACAGTGAAATTAAGGCTCTTGAAGATATGCTTGCGGATATTGAGATAATGTCCGAGAAAGATTTCACCGAAAAATACACCGCAATAGCGGAAAATCTTGTTAAGCAAATGGAAGAAGAGAGAGAAGAGGAAGAAAACAGAATTGCTGAAGCCAAAGCAAGAAGCCAAAGCAAACGGCACGGATATTCGGGAAGTTCTCAAAGATTTTCCTTGGAATGTTGAAAGAGAATGGTATAATAATACTGTATGGGATATTTTGACGTTGTTTGATAAAAGAAATATGTTTGCTGATTAATATTTAAAAATAAAGTAATATAAAAGTGTTTAATAAAGCCGACTATCGGTCGGGTAATAAAAGTAAGACTTTAAGATAACTAACTTCACGTGTTAAAAAAACAGATAGATAAAAACAAAAAGGAGAGAATAAAAATGGGTATGACAATGACACAGAAAATCCTCGCCGCAGGTGCAGGACTTGACCACGTTGTTCCGGGTCAGCTGATTAAGACTAAACTTAGCTTGGTTCTCGGAAACGACATCACAACTCCGGTTGCTATTAACGAGTTCAAGAAGAACGGTTTTGACGGAGTTTTCGATAAATCAAAAATCGCTATGGTAATGGACCATTTCGTTCCAAATAAGGATATCAAGGCGGCACAGCAGACACAGCAGTGCAGATGTTTTGCCTGTAAGTTCGATATCGACAATTATTACGATGTCGGCGAAATGGGCATTGAACACGCTTTGCTCCCCGAGAAAGGTCTTGTTGCTCCGGGCGATATCGTAATCGGTGCGGATTCGCATACTTGCACCTACGGTGCTATCGGTGCTTTTTCAACGGGTGTCGGAAGTACCGATATGGCGGCAGGTATGGCTACGGGCGAAGCTTGGTTCAAAGTACCCGAGGCTATCAAGTTTAACCTCACGGGCAAGCTTAAGCCGTATGTTTCGGGTAAGGACGTTATACTGTTTATTATCGGTAAAATCGGTGTTGACGGTGCTTTGTACAAGTCAATGGAGTTCACGGGCGAGGGTGTTGCGGAGCTTTCAATTGACGACCGTCTTTGTATTTCAAATATGGCTATCGAAGCAGGTGCGAAGAACGGTATTTTTGAGGTTGACGAACAGACACTCGCATATGTTGACGAAAGAGTGAAGAGAGAGTATACTGTTTATAAGGCTGATGAAGATGCGGAGTACGAAAGAGTTATCAACGTTGATCTCGGTGTTATCGAGCCGACCGTTGCTTGTCCTCACCTCCCCGAGAACACAAGAGATGCGGCAGACCTTTCCGATGTCAAGATTGACCAAGTTGTTATCGGTTCCTGCACAAACGGAAGAATTTCCGACCTCAAAGCGGCAGCGGATATTCTCAAAGGCAAGAAGATTGCAAAGGGTGTAAGATGTATTGTTATTCCGGCAACTCCGACCATTTACAAGGAGGCTATAAAGCTCGGATACATTGACACATTTATTGACGCAGGCTGTGCCGTTTCAACTCCGACATGCGGTCCTTGTCTGGGAGGATATATGGGTATTCTGGCGGAGAATGAAGTAGCAGTTGCGACTACAAACAGAAACTTCCTCGGCAGAATGGGTCATATCACTTCAAAGATTTACCTTGCAAGTCCGGCTGTTGCGGCTGCAAGTGCCTTGACGGGAGTTATCACAGACCCGAGGGGAATTAAAGAATAAAGAATAATTATACTCACGGTCAAAAAGATTTACCATTTAAAGTTTGGTCAAGCTTTTCAAAGTTTGGTCAAGCTTTTCAAAGCTTGCGGGGTGCAGGGGCAGAGCCCCGCTCGCTGACGGAACAAATTATTGTAGAAAAATAAATTACCCTCAGCGAAATTAAACAAACCTGCAACAGCAAACAACAAAAGCACTTCTCAAAACAATATCTTTCCATAAAAACAAAAACAGGCAACAGCGTAGCGAATTGCCGGTCTAAGAAAGAAAAGTGCTAAATCTTACTGCTCTTTAGTATAATAAATTTTTTATTCAAAGTTTGATTGAACAGATGATTATATCGGTGTAAGGCGGTGAGATTTTATTCATCGTCTGCACTGTTACATTGAAAATAAGGAGATATGTATAAAATGAACGCACAAGGTAAAGTACATAAGTACGGAAATAATATCGACACAGATGTTATTATCCCTGCAAGATATTTAAATACAGCCGACCACGGCGAACTCGCAAAGCACTGTATGGAGGATATCGACACGGAGTTTGTAAACAAGGTTTCCAAGGGCGATATTATGGTAGGCGGTGCGAATTTCGGCTGCGGTTCTTCGAGAGAGCATGCTCCCATTGCTATCAAGGCTTCGGGTATTGACTGCGTTATCGCAAAGAGCTTTGCAAGAATTTTTTACAGAAATTCAATCAACATCGGTCTTGCAATTCTCGAATGCCCCGAAGCAAGCGAGAGAATTGACGACGGCGACATTGTAAAGATTGACTTTGACAGCGGAATTATTTATAATGAAACTAAGTCCGAGCAGTATCAGGCACAGCCTTTCCCTGATTTTATCAAGGATATTATAAAGGCTAACGGACTTCTCAATTCAATTAAGAACAGATAATTTTTTGTAAACAGAGGGGAAATTATGAACAAGAAGATTACAGTATTAAAAGGTGACGGAATAGGTCCGGAAATCGTTGACGAGGCTTTGAAAGTTCTCGATAAAATCGGCGAGAAATACGGTCACACATTTGAAAAGGATTTTGTTGATATCGGGGGTTCGTCAATCGATAAATTCGGTGTGCCTATTACAGACGAGGGTCTTGAAAGATGTAAGAACTGCGACAGCGTTCTTCTCGGTGCGGTAGGCGGTCCGAAATGGGATACTATCGACCCTGCCAAACGTCCCGAAAAGGCACTTTTGAAAGTAAGAAGCGAACTCGGACTTTTCGCAAATCTCCGTCCGACAAAGATGTTCAGTCAGCTTAAGGACGCATCTCCGCTTAAGGAAACGGGCATTAAGGACGGTCTTGACCTTATGATTGTACGTGAACTTACAGGCGGCATTTACTTCGGTGAGCATAAGACTTTCGAGGAGAACGGCGAAACTGTCGCAACCGACCTTATGCTTTACAGCGAACACGAGATTGAGCGTATCGGAAGAGTTGCTTTTGAAACGGCTCGCAAGCGTGGCAAGAAAGTTCATTCCGTTGACAAGGCGAATGTTCTCGATTCTTCAAAGCTTTGGAGAAAGGTTATGCACAAGCTTTCCGAGGAGTACAGCGATGTTGAATACAGCGACATTCTTGTTGACAATACGGCTATGCAGCTTGTCAGAAATCCGGGTCAGTTTGATGTTATCGTTACGGAAAATATGTTCGGTGACATTCTTTCTGATGAAGCAAGTATGCTTACGGGTTCAATCGGTATGATGCCGTCGGCAAGTCTTTCTTCGACTACTCTCGGTATGTATGAGCCTATCCACGGTTCAGCTCCCGACATTGCAGGTCAAAATATTGCAAATCCGCTCGGTACTATTTTGTCTGCTGCTATGATGTTACGCTATTCATTTGATATGATTGAGGAAGCGGACGCAATCGAAAAGGCAGTGGACGAAGTTCTCAACGACGGTTACAGAACAGTTGATATTGCAGGCAAGGACGAGAATGTTAAAAAGGTTACTTGCAGTGAAATGGGCGACCTTGTTTGCAGTAAGATTTAAGTAAATGATGTTGTATAGTGAATTTATAAATATTTTATATATTCACTATACAATAAAATACTTTTTAAAATTAATTTTTGGTCGGGTACGTGAAGTATGACTTACAAAAAAGTTGATTCACGTATTAAAGAAAGGAACTATAAAAATGTTGCAGCTTGAAAATGTTTACCAAGCGGCTTTCGCTTTAAGAAATATTATCAGAAATACAGAGCTTATTCACGCTCCGAAAATCAACCCCGAGGTTGACCTATACATAAAACCCGAAAATTTACAGGTGACAGGTTCGTTTAAGGTTCGTGGTGCTGCATACAAAATTTCCCGTTTGACAGACGAGGAAAAAGCCAAGGGTGTTATCGCCTGTTCCGCAGGAAATCACGCTCAGGGTGTTGCACTTGCGGCGGCAAGAAACGGCATTAAATCTATAATCTGTCTGCCCGACGGTGCTCCGATATCAAAGGTTGAGGCTACCCGTGCGTACGGTGCTGAGATTGAGCTTGTAAACGGTGTGTATGACGATGCCTACAATTATGCTTTGAAGCTCAAAGACGAAATGGGTATGACCTTTATTCACCCCTTTGACGATGACGCTGTAATTGCAGGTCAGGGAACTATCGCACTCGAAATTCTCGAAGAGAACCCTGATGTTGAAGCTATCGTTGTTCCTATTGGCGGCGGCGGACTTATTTCGGGTGTTGCGTATGCGGTTAAGGCTTTAAGACCCGAGGTCAAGGTTTACGGTGTTCAGGCGGCAGGTGCTCCGTCAATGGTTAAGTCGGTCGGTGAGGGTGAAATTCTCACACTCGACAGTGTAAAGACTATCGCCGACGGTATCGCCGTTAAGCAGCCGGGAACTACTACCTTTGAAATTTGCAGCAAGTATGTTGACGATATTGTCACGGTTACGGACGACGAAACGGCTACCGCAATTCTCACTCTTATGGAGAAACAGAAGCTTGTCGCAGAGGGTGCTGGTGCTGTTTCGGTTGCGGCTGTTATGTTTGACAAAGTGCCTGTTAAGGGCAAGAATACAGTATGTATCGTGTCGGGCGGTAACATTGACGTTACCATTCTTTCAAGAGTTATCGACAGAGGTTTGTTAAAATCCGGCAGACTTTGCAAGCTTGCAATCGAACTTACCGACAAACCGGGTCAGCTTAGAGATTTGTCAGCAACTATCGCAAATTACGGTGCTAACGTTGTATCGGTTAATTACGAACACGCAGGCAAGGGAACGGACGTAAACAGCTGTATTATCAGCATGGAGCTTGAAACTAAGAACAAGGCTCATATTCAAGAGGTTAAGGACGGACTTACCGAGAACGGTTTTAAACTGCTGTAATTGGTGTTCTTGTAATAGAGGTGCTGATATGAAAAATATTTTGTGTAAAACAGGTTCGGTTCTAATAAACTTTATAGAGGGTGCAGCAGCAATAATTGCTGTTGCTGTGATTTACACCTTTATTTTTGAAACAGATAATATTAGAGATCACGATGTTGAATTGGGTGTATGGTTTTTATTAATATGGCTGTTAGTCTTATTTACTCCAAATTTATTTTTTACATTTGGCGGTAAATTTCGCAAAAAAGAAATTATGATTTTTCAATTAGTTCCATTTATATTAGGTGCAGGACTGTATGTTGTAAGTGCTGTTAGTTTATTATTTTAGTCGGGTGCGTGAATTTCCGTCAAATAAAAACTATCTTCACGTGTTTCGTGCGGCGACACAAATTTATAAATACCTCTTGCAATTTTAACGAAAATGATATAATATATATATATAAACTAAAATTCGATGAAAAGGAAGAAAAATTTATGGCAGAGATTGTTTATACAAAAAATGCTCCCGATGCTATCGGTCCTTATTCTCAGGCTGTAAAGACAGGCACACTCGTCTTTACCTCCGGTCAAATTGCTATCAACCCCGCAAGCGGTAACGTTGAAGCAGCAACTATTGAAGAGCAGACAGAACAGGTTTGCAAAAACCTCACAGCCGTTCTTGAAGAAGCAGGCAGCTCCATTGACAAAGTAATTAAAACTGTTTGTTTTTTGGCGGATATGAATGACTTCGCAAAGTTTAACGAGGTTTACGGCAAATACTTCACTTCAAAGCCTGCTCGTTCGTGCGTTGCCGTCAAGACACTCCCGAAAAATGTATTGGTAGAAGTTGAGGCAATCGCAGAAGCTTGATTTTTTCGGCAATTTGTTATATGATTATATACGGATATTTTGTCGGGTCAAGCCGAATTGGATTTTAAAAATTTTATGGAAAGGATAATTTTTCTTAATTGTAAAATTAAGAAAAATAAGGATAGAGTATGAAGTTAAATGGTTCACAGATATTGGCTAACGTACTTATTGAGAACGAAGTAGACACAGTGTTCGGTTATCCGGGCGGTGCGGTTCTTAATATTTACGATGCTCTTTATGAATATCAGGATAAAATCACACATTATATGACAGCTCACGAGCAGGGGGCTTCTCACGCAGCCGACGGTTACGCTCGTGCAACAGGCAAGACAGGTGTTGTTATCGCTACAAGCGGCCCCGGTGCGACTAACCTTGTTACGGGTATCGCTACAGCTTATATGGACAGTGTGCCTATGGTTGCTATCACAGGTAACGTTCCGAATTCGCTTATCGGTCGTGACAGCTTCCAAGAGGTTTACATTGCCGGTATCACAATGCCTATTACAAAGCACAACTTTGTTGTAAGAAAAATCGAAGACCTTGCTCCCATTCTCCGCAGTGCTTTCAAAATCGCAATCAGCGGCAGACCCGGTCCTGTTCTTGTAGATATCCCCAAGGATATTACGGCGGCTGTTACTGAGTATGAGCCGCAGCCAAAACAGGTTGCCGATAAGAGGTCTTACATTGACGGCGATAACCTTGCCGAAATAGCTAAGGTTATCAACAACGCAAAGAAGCCTGTTATCTTCTTTGGCGGCGGTGTTAAAAATTCAAACGCAGGCGAGCTTTTGAAGAAGATTATCGAAAAGGCAAATATTCCTGCTACACATACAATTATGGCAGCAGGTGTTCTCCGCTATGATATGCCCGAAAACTTAGGTTTCCTCGGTATGCACGGTTCTGTAGTTGCCAATAAGGCTGTTGATGATGCGGACGTTGTTATTACGGTTGCAAGCCGTTTCTCCGACAGAGTTGCACTTGCTCCGGATAAGTTCGCCAAAAAGGCAACATTGATTCACATTGATATTGACCAGAGTGAAATCGACAAGAACGTTAAGACAGATTACCACGTAATCGGCGATGCTGAAACTGTTCTCGGCGAGCTTGAAATTCTCCTCGAAGAGAAGAAGCACGACGATTGGTTCGCTGAAATCAATACTTTTACTTTCAGAAGAGATATTCCGTACTCGACAGGCGGCAACACAATTCACCCGAAAGAGATTATGGATATCCTCAGCGAGGTTGCAGGCGAGGACGGTCTTTTCGTAACAGATGTTGGTCAGCACCAAATGTGGGCGGCTCAGTATCTTCATCACGTTAAGGCTGAAAACTTCCTCACAAGTGGCGGTTTGGGTACAATGGGCTACGGCTACGGTGCGGCTATCGGTGCTCAGATTGGTACTGGCAGAAGTCATGTATTCCATATCACCGGCGACGGCTCGTTCCATATGAATATGAACGAAGCTTGCACGGCTGTTACTTATAAGCTCCCGATTATTTCAATCTGTCTTAACAACGAGGCTCTAGGTATGGTTAGACAGTGGCAGACCACTTTCTACGGAAAGAGATACGCTTCAAGTGAACCCGACAGAAAGACCGACTAT
>CADCHW010000082.1 GCA_902801245.1 uncultured Ruminococcus sp. | reverse complement strand
GAAAAAGTTTTTTCAAGGGGTTTTGTCTGTTTGGTACTTAACAATGTCTATTCGGGCGGACAAAGTCCGCAAGGAACACAAAAGCGGTTATTTGTTAATAGTTTTTGGTACTAAATGCCTATATATGGTGAATTTCAGGTTGACAATCCCCACTTTTCATTTATTTAGGAACAAAACAACAAGCGGCTTATTTCAAGCCGCTTTCAGTGCGGCGGACAACGTCCGCCGGAAACAGTATATTCGTAAATTATTTATACGTTTTTTTCGGTAGTCTTACAATAAAGTGAATAATATCCTCGTCCATTTCAACATATGCAACTCCCTTATAAGATTCGGCAATTCTCTGAACCGTACTCAATCCCAGTCCCTCGTGATTTTTCTTTCCCGAATAGCTATACTCAAACATATGTGAAATTTCACTTATATCGCCGTTGAATTTATTTGAGATATCAATAACGCTGCTGCCGTTGCTCTCGTAAATTTTAACAACAATACCGTACTCTCTGTCCTTTGCACGGCTCACCTCATCAATGGCATTTTGAAGAAGATTTCCGATAATGCGGTTAATCTCGTATGCTTCGGGGGCAAGTCCCTTTAAATTATTGGTGATATCAAACTTCATAGGTATACCGTTATTTTCGGCATCGGAGCGATAGGCATAGAGCATAGCACTGATTGATGTGTCGTAAATCGGAAGAACCTCGTTCACGTATTCCGTTTCGGAAACCATTTTTTGTACGTATTCACGGCACTCTTTATACTTGCCTGCTTCAAGAAGACCGTTCACTGCATGAAGATGAAGATTAAAGTCATGACGTTGGGCACGTATCATTTTAATGAAAGACTTAAGCTCTTTCTGGTGCTGTTTTTCCTGCTCGGAAACATCGGAGAGAATAGAGTATTCAACAAGTATTTTCAGCATTGCAAAGCTGATTATAATAAATATAAACGAAAAGAAAAATTCAAATCCGATATAAAATACAGCCTTTTCATTTTCGCTGAACACACCGATTGACGCATAAATACCGAATACAATAAATACAGTCAAAAATATAAGCACTGAAAATATAATTGTACGATTAGACTTTGTGCGTGGGTCTTCGTGATAAAAGAAATCACGAACCCATGTACTGCTGAAAAAAGAAATTTTCTGAATCCACAGAATAAAGAATATAGCACCGATTATTCCCAAATAAATAAGCATATAAATAAGCTTTTCTTTGCTCACGCCGTCAACTTTTAAGCCTATAAATGTCAAATATATATAATAATTTATGACAACAGACATACTCATTGCAAACGAAAGTATTTTCTCAAAAGCCCGCCATTTATCGACAAGAATTCTTGAAAGCGTCCAGACAACGAGCAAACCAAGAAGACTTATATCTGTACGTCTGCCTTCGGTGAAGCTCCAAACGGTACTGCTCAGAAACACAAATCCGAAAATAGTAATAAATTCGTTTAATGTAAATTTAGTATTAAGCCACAGCACAAGGCACATTATAACTCCAACCGTCATTCCGAATGTCATTGAAATTGCAAAATCAAGCAAACTACCACCTACTTTCTTTAACAAAATTTTATCACATCTGTAAATGCAAATCAACGTTTAAAAGTACGTTGCGAAAAAATTTACATTTAGGAAAAGTTTATCTTATTTATAATTCTTTTAAAGCATTAAAAGTAGTTAAAAATGTGTTATTCTAAGATTAAGTATAAAATAAGGAGGGTAAAACAATATGCCTATAGAACCAATCCGAACAATAGTAGTTGATGACGAGCATATGTCCGCAGAAGCAACTATAGCAATATTAAAAAATTTCCCCGTAATAAATGTTATAGAATATATTGATAACAGTCCGGAGCTTATGTCACGGCTTCCGGAGCTTAATGCCGAGCTGCTTATTCTCGATATAGAAATGCCTTATAATAACGGTATGAACGTTGCATCTTTTGTAAAAAAGAAATTCCCGAAAATTGAGATTATATTCTGCACGGGTCACGCATATTTCGCCGCAGACTGCTACGACTTCGAGCCTGTGGACTTTATCACAAAGCCTATCAACACGGCAAGAATTCAGCGTGCAATCGAACGTGCCGAAAAAAGACTCCGCAACACAATAGGAGATTTTAATATTGACAAGAAAAACGAAGCTCCCAAAAGCAAAAAAATAGGAATCAACGTTGAGGGCGGTTATCAAATACTTGATGTTGACAATATTCTGTTTATTGAAAAGAGGGCAAGAAAAATTTACATCAACACCAAAGGAAAAAATTCTCTTGTGTCAAAGTACAATTTAACACAGCTTGAAGAAATTCTCGCACCGCATGATTTTTTCCGCTGTCATCAGTCGTTTATTGTTCCAATAAAGAAAATAAAATACGTGAAGAGCAATCAGTTTGGAAAAACTTATTCGATTATTTTGAAAGAAAGCTACGATGAAATTCCTCTCAGCAGAAGCAAGCATGCTGAAATAAAAGAAAAACTGGAACAGTTCGGAATAAAATTTGTATAATTTTTTGCTGATTTTTTGAGTACTAATCGTAAAGTGTGCAGAAAATAGAAACAAATTAAATAAATTACGAAAACCTCTTGATTTTTCGTTCAATTAATGATATCATATTAAGTGAATGAGATGTTTTAAAGGAGGTGCTTACAATGCCAAACATTAAATCAGCCAAGAAGCGTGTTAAGGTTAGTGCTGCCAAGACTGCTCGAAACAAGGCTGCTAAGTCCGCATTGAAGACAACTATTAAGAAAGCCAATGCAGCTATCGACACTAATGCTGCCGACAAGGAAGAGGCAGTAAAGGTTGCTATCAAGAAGATTGACCAGGCTGCTGCTAAGGGCTTGCTTCACAAGAATAAGGCTGCAAGAAACAAGTCTACTCTTGTTAAAAAGCTTAACGCTGCTAACTAATTTTTGAGTTAGCCGAAACGGTTCAATGAAAGATTACCGCTCTGACAAGAGCGGTTTTTTTCTTTTCCTGCGGACAATATACAATTATACTTGTATTCTAAAAAACAATTATGTATTATTAATATTAAAAATTGCAAACCGTAAGGTTTGACGCCGCATTTCATCTCTATTTTTTATTCTTTATTCTTTTTTCTTTATTTCTGTTTATAATAATTTAATAAATAATTTGTTGTAAACAATAGAAATTTGAATTTAAATGTGATATAATATAATAAAATACAAGTACGGCTTTGTGAACTTAATGCAAGCCGAACACAAGAAAAGAAAAAGGAGAATGTTTATAATGAAAGGATATAAGAAAAAGCTGATTCTTACGTTTATTATTATGTCTTACATAGTTTCAGCTGCCGGCTGTGACTTCATTGTCAAGGAAAAGCCCGTCAACGTCAAAAGCGATTACATCGCCGTTCAAACTCCCGACAGTGCCCCGGAGAGTGAGGAAGAGGAGGATACATCTTCTTCGGTTGAATCGGAGAACTCCACAGACACGGCACATGAAAACGAGAGCAGCACCGGAAATGATACCTCTTCAAAAAGTGATGATAAATCAGACAGCAGCAGTTCATCTTCAAAAGCTGCTTCATCAGGCAGTACATCTTCAAAGGCAGCGTCTTCAAGTACGACTTCCTCAAAAACCAATCAGGGTTCTGCCTACAACACTTCTTCCAAAACCACTTCTTCAAGTGCCGAAACAAAGGTAACCAAGATTTCACTCGATGTTTACGAGGTTGAGCTTGATGTGGGGAAGACCAAAATGCCAATAGTTACCATGACACCGTACAACGCATCCAACAAAGGAGAGATTTGGAAAAGCTCCGACGAGAAAATTGCAACCGTTAATGAAAATGGTGTTATCACGGCAGTTTCGGAGGGTAAGTGTGTTGTCACCGTTACGGCGGCAGGCAACTCCGCGGTGAACGCTAAGGTTAATGTAACCGTTAAAGGTGGTAATAAGGTTGAGAGCATTGATTTAAGCTTCACAGAAACATCTATCACAGTAGGTCAAACTGTTATGCCGAGAGTTACAATGCTTCCGCTTGATGCAGATACTCTTGAGGAAGAGTGGAAGAGTGACAACGAGAGTGTTGCCACCGTTGACAAGTACGGTAACATTACGGGTATTTCAACAGGTACATGCAAAGTAACAGTTACCTCCGTAAGCAATCCGAAAGTAAGCAAGGAAGTAAAGGTTACCGTTAAAGAATTGAACAGCAGCGGTCACGAAGTTACTCAGGGTACTTCAGGCGAAACATATTTTGACGGCACGCTTGTTGTAAACAAAACTTATGGTATGGATTCAAGCTACAACCCCGGCGGACTTACCTCCGAATGTGCGGCTGCATTTGAGAATTTAAGACGTGCGGCTGCATTGGACGGCATTACAATTTACATTCAGTCGGGATTCCGCTCCTACGAGGATCAGGAAAGACTTTACGACCAGTATGTAATTTCGAGAGGTAAGGAAGCAGCCGATATGTTCTCTGCACGTGCAGGTCACTCCGAACACCAGACGGGTCTTACAATTGACTGCAACGACGCAAGCGACAGCTTTGTCGGCACACCCGAAGCCGAATGGCTTGCCGAACACGCTTCCGAGTACGGATTTATCATCAGATATCCAAAGGGTAAAGAGGATATCACGGGATATAAGTACGAGCCGTGGCACATCAGATATGTAGGCAAGGATTTGGCACAGGAGCTTGACAGCAGCGGATTGACCCTTGAAGAATATTTTGGTATCACCTCGGAATACGCTGACTAATTATCAATGCGTAATTATTTGGTTGTTGATAAATGAAAGTTGATTTAGTACGAAAGATAAACAATTATCTAATATTAATTCTATTTTGACAAATAGACAAAGTTTTTTAGTGGTTTGCGTAGTGATAAATTCTTCATTACTAACTCCTAATTGAAAAATGATATAACCCCAAAAAGGCGAACCGATAAAACGGTTCGCCCTTTCCTCAATCTTATTCATTTTCGGTTTTTTCATTCTTCATATACAACAGATAGTACACAACGCCTATAATCAGAAATACCGCCGTCACTCCACGAAAAACCCAGCCCAACGTCCCGTGAAACATATCGTTTTCCGTAAAAGCACCGACACCCCACCATATACCGTTAAATAAAAAATATACGGAAAATACAATATATATTTTCTGTTCCTTAATTCCCATTGAAAATAAAATCACCGCTATTAAAAGCCACATTACAGAATATACAACAGTCATAATAAAATTATACACCCCCTTACAGCACTACAGTTCGGCTGTGAAAATAATTCTCTCGTCATCGGTGTAATGCACCGAAAGTTTTCCTTTGTGGTTCTGAACAATTGCCTGTGCCATGGAAAGTCCTATTCCGTAGCCGCCCGTGCTTGAATTCCTTGACGAATCACTTCTGTAAAACCGGTCGAAGAATTTCTTTACACTATCCCTTTCAAGACCTTTACAGGTATTTTCCACTGTAAGCACCGCCTTTTTCGACTTTCCGAAAAGCTTGACGGCAATTTCTTTTCTGTCGTCGGTGTACTTAATGGCATTGTCAAGCAAAATTCCGACAAGCCTTACTATATCCTCCAAATCACCCATTACCGATATATTCGGAGCAATATCCGCTTTCAAACTTATCCCTTTACTCTC
>CADCHW010000081.1 GCA_902801245.1 uncultured Ruminococcus sp. | reverse complement strand
GATTATCAGCGAGGACGGCGGTACGGACGTTGCCGAAGCAATTATGACTACCGATACAGTCAAAAAGGAAACCGCAGTTTCGGTTGAAATCGGCGGAAAGACCGTTACAATCGGAGCAGTCGCAAAGGGCAGCGGTATGATTCATATTAATATGGGTACTATGCTGAGTTTCGTGACAACAGATGCGGCTATCTCCTCGGAAATGCTTAAATCCGCACTTTCCGAAGCAGTGGAGCAAAGCTACAATATGGTAAGTGTTGACGGCGACACCTCCACAAACGATACACTTGCAATTCTTGCAAACGGTCTTGCAGAAAACGAAGAGATTATCACACGCAACGAGGATTACAGGGCGTTCACCGACGCACTTATTGCAGTTTGCAAGTCAATGGCAAAGAAGCTTGCTAAAGACGGTGAGGTGGCAAAGGCTGTTATTTGCAGCAGTCTTGTCAAGGCGGCTATGTTTGGTTCGGACGCTAACTGGGGTCGTGTACTCTGTGCCATAGGTTATTCGGGCTGTGATGTTGATGTAAGTCTTGTTGACGTTTCGTTTAAGTCGAAAGCAGGGGAAATCCCGGTTTGCAAAAACGGTTCGGGTATTGAGTTCAGCGAGGAACTTGCAAAAGAAATTCTCACTGAAAACGAGATTGAAATAATTATAAATCTCAATGACGGCGACAGCAATGCCGAATCTTACGGCTGTGATTTGACCTACGATTACGTGAAGATTAACGGCGATTACAGAACCTAAAATCGTACCGTAGGGCAAAAGTCAAAATATGATATAAAAAACGATTGACAGAAAGACAGCCGAGAAAATGACAGGAGTGATAAAATGAACATTTCCAATGCGGAAAAAGCACATATACTTATTCAGGCTCTTCCGTACATTCAAAAGTACAACGGTAAGACGGTAGTAATTAAGTACGGCGGCAACGCTATGATTAACGAGGATTTGAAGAGTGCCGTAATGAGCGATATTGCTCTTCTGAAACTGGTAGGCATAAACGTAGTTCTTGTTCACGGCGGCGGTCCGGAAATTACGGATATGCTCAAGAAAATCAATAAGGAGAGTAAATTCGTCAACGGACTTCGTGTCACCGACAAGGAAACTATAGACATAGTTCAAATGGTTCTTGCAGGCAAGGTGAATAAAAGTCTTGTTCAGCATTTGCAGAAAAGCGGTGCGGCGGCAGTCGGTCTTTGCGGACTTGACGGAAATATGCTTGTTGCCGAAAAGCTTATCACGGGCGAGGATATCGGTTATGTCGGCGAGATAACTCAGGTAAACCCGAAAGTTATCAACGATGTTATAAACAACGGCTTTGTGCCGATTATTTCCACGGTTGCAGGCAGCTATCAGGGCGACGTTTACAACATCAACGCAGACATTGCCGCTTCGAGAATTGCAGCGGAGCTTGGTGCATGCAAGCTTATTTTGATGACGGATATAAGAGGTCTTCTCCGTGATAAGGACGACGAAAATACACTTATACCCAGCGTTAATGTTTCGGAAGTTCCTATGCTTAAGCGAGAGGGTATTATCAGCGGAGGAATGATTCCGAAGATTGATTGCTGCGTTGAAGCGGTGAGAAGAGGAGTTTCGAGAGCTTATATCATTGACGGCAGAATTCCGCATTCGATTCTTATTGAAATGCTTACCGCAGAGGGTATAGGTACTATGTTTTATTGATATTGCACATTGAACATTGCAAATTGCACATTGAAACAAGTGAGGTATTTTAATATGTCAGAATTTAAGAATATCGAGATAAGACCCATGAAAATCGAAGACTACGACGAAATCTTCGCAATGTGGCAAATCACCACAAAGCGAGCTTTATCCGATGCCGACAGCAGAGAGAATATCGAATTTTATCTTAACAGAAATCCGGGAATGTCGCAGGTAGCTTTGGTTGACGGAAAAATCGTGGGAACGGTGCTTTGCGGTCATGACGGCAGACGTGGGTTTATTCATCATATGGCGGTTGCGGAAGAGTATCGCCGTCATAGCATTGCAAAGAGAATGGCTTTGACCGCACTCGATGCTCTTGAAAAGGACGGCATTAAAAAAACTCATATATTCTGTTATACAAATAATAATCTCGGTCAAAGTTTCTGGACAGCTCTGGGCTGGAAGAAAAGAGATGATGTTTTCGTATTCTCATATACGAACAAATAGTGCTGCATACGCAACATGAAGTATGCCTAACGGCACGTGAAGTGCTGCGTACCCAGTATGAAGTGTGTCTTGCGGCATAGTTTTTTGTATGATTCATTTGCACGAAGTGCAGCCTTAATTCGCCTCAGGCGAACTTCATTCCAAAATAGGGGAGTTGTTAAATGAAAGCGACAACTTTAAATCCTCACAGTCAAAAAAAGAAAGGGTATGCCCTTAAGTCTTTTTTGTGGGGTATGTTGATTGCCGCAATTTTTATAGTTCCGTCCATAATATACGATAAGGGAATGTTCCTGTATTACGGTGACTATAACTGTCAAGTTATTCCTTTTTATCAGCTTATGAGCGATTCGATAAAAAGCGGCAATGTTAATTGGAGCTGGTACACCGACCTCGGCACTTCTTTCATCGGCGGTTACAGCTTTTATAATCTGGGAAGTCCGTTTTTCTGGCTGATGATGCCTTTCCCGTCGGAGTGGATTCCGTACCTTATGGGTCCTCTCACGATTCTGAAATTCGGCTGCTGTTCCCTCACCGCATATACTTTTCTTCAAAGATATGCAAAAAATAAAAATAATGCCGTTCTTGCGTCAATGCTCTATTCTTTTTCGGGATTCGCAGTTTATTCAATGGTTTTCCACTTCATAGATGCAATGGTGTTCTTTCCTCTTCTTCTCACAACTCTGGACGGCTTTATTTACGAAAAGAAACGCAGCAGATTTGCGTTCACGGTGGCACTTTGTGCAATTGTCAATTATTACTTTTTCGCTGCCGAAGCGGTGTTCTGTTTGATTTACTGGATTGTAAGAATGGCGACCAAAAGTTACCGCTGTTCCGTAAAAGAAGTTCTGCTTCTTGTGTTTGAAGCGGTTGCAGGTGCAGGAATGGCGTTGTTCATACTGCTGCCGTCAATGTTCCATATTCTCGGAAACACAAGAATAAACGAATCCAATATGACAGGACTTCAATATTGGTTTTACGAAAATACATATCAGTATGCAGAGATTTTTATTTCCCTGTTTTTCCCGCCCGAATTTCCCGAAGCAGATGTTTATGTTACGGAGTTCAAAAGCACTTGGGCATCGATAAGCGGTTTCCTGCCGCTGTTTGGTATGTCGGGTGTGTTTGCGGTTATTTTCAATAAGCACAGAAACAAATGGCTCAGAGTTTTCTATGGGGTTTGCGGTGTGTTTATGTTTGTGCCGCTGCTCAACAGCTCTTTCCAGATGTTTACGGAAACAGACTATGTCCGTTGGTTCTTTATGCTTATGCTCATTATGGCTTTGGGTTCTGTTACGGCACTTGAAGACCCGTCTTCAAAATGGAAAAAAGCTATAACCGCAAATTTGCTTATTCTTACGGCACTGGTTCTGATTATCGGTTTCACTCCGTTCGTAACTCAGAAGGGCGGCAGAAATCTTGTAACGATAGGTCTTCCGGGTTCAACCGCTATGTTCTGGATTTTTGCTTCTGCGGCAATGATAAACATTGCGGCATTAACTCTGTTTTTAAGTCTTTATAAAAGAAACAGAAGACAATTTAACAAATGCTGTGCGGCAGTGTTATCGCTGGTTGTTGTTATCAATATGTCGTATGAGTTTATACATTGTAAGATAATGGGAGAAACTTATACAGATATCGTCGGAGAAAATCTTCTTAACGGCGGAGATAACATTAATATCGATGATGTACAATATTGGCGAAACGATATAGTTACGCAAAGTAATTACAATACGTTAAAATACGATAAGGAAACAGTCGGTGAATATAACTACAGCGAACTTATGCAGATGTCGGAGGATTTCACTCAAAGTATATTCAATAGCGGCGGAGATATCTATTACACCGATGATGACAATTTGAATATATTTTGGCAGATTCCCGGAGTTGAATCCTTTCACAGTACGGTAAACAGCTCGTGTATGGATTTAACCGCAGGCTTCGACCTTATGAGAACTACCTTGACAAACTGGCCGTTGGGTATGTACGGATTGAGAACGCTTTTCTCTGTGAAGTATATATTCAACCATACCGATACTCCTTTCCCTCTCGAAGACGATGACGGAAACGTATTAATGCCCGGCTGGAAATATTACGATACTCAAAGCGGCTATAAAATCTATGAGAACGAAAACGTATTGCCTATAGGCTTTACTTTCGACAGATTTATTTCCGATACGGAGTTTGCGGATATTCCCACGGAGTATAAACATATAGCCGCACTTGACGCAATGGTTGTAAGTGCCGATGATGTACAAAAATGTATCGATTCGGGAATGACGGAAGCTAAAGCCGATGATTACAGCTTCACGGAAAATGAATATTTCAAATTCGTTGCAGACAGAAAAAAACTTACTTGCTATGATTTCAGCCGTGACAATAAAGGCTTTGAAGCTAAAATCGACAATACTAGCAATACCGACAAATGGGTGTTTTTCTCCGTGCCTTACGATAAGGGCTGGAAAGCTAAGGTGAACAACAGCAATACCGAAATTATGATTGCCGACTTCGGTCTTATGGCGGTAAAAGTTCCTGCGGCTACAAACAGTACTATCAGATTTGATTATCATATTCGTGGTATGTTATTCGGTGGGGTTGTATCGTGTTCGTTCCTAATTCTTCTTATTGTGTATACTTTGATTATGCGGAAAAAAGATGTTTCCGTAGAGGGTAAAGATATCCCCGAAAACGCAAAGAAGCTCTTTGACGACATAAAGAAAACGGAAGAAGAAAATATGATGCACGTTTACAAGCGTGTTCCTGTGGCTCTTGAAAGCGGTTTCGGTTCTGTTGCATATGATGTCAATCATAAAAAATACATAGACTTCACTTCGGGTATAGGAGTTAATGCTCTGGGCTTTGCAAACGGAGCATGGAGCGATGCAGTTATTAAGCAGATGAACGAGGTTCAGCATACCTCAAATATCTATTATAATACAACACAAATTCAGCTTGCCGAAATACTTTGTATTACAACAGGGTTCAGTAAAGTGTTTTTCGCAAACTCCGGTGCTGAGGCAAACGAATGTGCAATCAAGCTTGCGAGAAAGTACGGAAGTGACAAGTACGGTGAAAACCATACTCATATTGTTACACTGGAAAATTCATTCCACGGAAGAACTATCGCAACCCTTGCCGCAACCGGACAGGAAGCATTCCATAAGTACTTCGCTCCGTTCACGGAGGGATTCGGCTATGCAAAAGCCAACGATATAGAGAGTATCAAATCAGCCGTAACGGAGGATACATGTGCCGTTATGATTGAGCTTATTCAGGGCGAGGGCGGTGTAAGACCTCTCGACTGTAAATTTGTCAGCGAGCTTGCGGAGTTCTGTCAAGCCAACGATATACTTCTTATTGTTGATGAAATTCAAACAGGTATCGGCAGAACGGGTAAACTCTTCTGTTATGAGAATTACAACATCAAACCCGACATTATCACATCGGCGAAAGCTCTCGGCGGCGGCTTGCCGCTGTCGGCGTGTATGTGTAACGAAAAACTTCAGGACGTTCTTACAATCGGCACGAACGGCACAACTTTCGGCGGTAATACTATCGCTTGTGCAGGTGCTATGAAAATACTCGATATAGTTTCCGACGACGCTTTCCTTGAAGAGGTTCGTCAAAAAGGAAAGTATATGAGGAAAAGAATTAAGAATATAAGCGGAGTTGAAGAGGTTCGTGGTTTGGGATTGATGATTGGAATAGCTCTTGAAAAGGATAATGCAGCGGAGGTTCAGGAAAAGTGTGCCGAAAACGGCTTGCTTGTTCTCACCGCTAAAAATCTTATCAGATTGCTGCCGCCGCTTAATATTGATTACAGCGATATTGACGAGGGTATGGATATTCTTGATGATGTTATAAATTCAAGAATATATACTAGCGAGCAGTAAGATTTAGCAAATTCGCCTAACCCCTCTGTCCTGCGGACATCTCCCCTATAAGGGGCGACTTTGATAAATCAAGAACCAAAAAGCCTCCACTTTTAGGGGAGGTGGCAGCCGTACCAAAAAGCCTCCACTTTTAGGGGAGGTGGCAGCCGTAAGGCTGACGGAGGGGTTTTTAAAAAATCTCAATTTTTTAAAATATTGGCGGTAAATCTTACTGCTCTTTAGTAACATACCGTACTCTCGCCGCAGGCGAACTTCATTTGTACGCAGTACAGACTTCATTCGCTGTAAGCGAACTTAATGTGCCGTAAGGCACACTTCATTCCAAAATAGGGGAGTTGTTAAATGAATGTGACAACTTTAAAAACCCACGAAGGAAAAAAACAAAACTATGCGTTAAAATCCTTTCTGTGGGGAATATTAATTGCGGCACTGTTTATTGTGCCGAGCTTAATCATCGATAAGGGAAGATATTTGTACTCCGATGAATTCAACAATCAAATTATACCTTATTATCAGCTTATGAGCAGTGCGTTCAAAAACGGCGAACTCGGCTGGAACTGGTATACCGATTTGGGTACTTCTCTTATCAGCAGCTACAGCTGTTACAGTCTGGGAAGTCCGTTCTTCTGGATAATGCTGCTGTTTCCGGTTGATTCGATTCCATATATTTTGGGATTCATTACAATACTTAAAATCGGACTTTCTTCACTTACCGCCTATGTCTTTTTAAAAAGATACACCAAGGACAAAAACAATGCGGTAATAGGTGCAATGCTTTATGCTTTTTCGGGATTTGCGGTAAGCGGTATTTCTTTTGGTTTTTCGGATAATTTAGTATTTTTTCCGCTGCTGCTTTCCGCACTCGATTCCTTTATTTACGAAGACAAGCGTGGAAGATTTGCCTTTATTGCTGCCGTGTGTGCAATTGTGAATTACTACTTTTTCGCTGCCGAGATAATGTTCTGCCTGATTTACTGGATTGTCAGAACAGCAACAAAAAGCTACAAAATTTCTGTCAGCAAATCGCTCCAGTTATTTTTTGAAGCTATCCTCGGCACAGGTATGGCAATGACAATTCTCCTGCCCTCGCTGTATCATTTTGTGGGCAATGCGATAGGAAACGACAAAGAAATGAACGGCTGGAGTTATTATATTTATGAAAGTCTGTATTCCTATGCACAGATTGTAATATCGTTTTTCCTGCCGCCCGAAACCGTATCGGGAAATGTTTATTTAGCTCAGGAAAACAATAAGTGGCTGTCGGTGACGGGTTATCTGCCGCTGTTCTCGATGTCGGGTGTATTTGCTGTTATCTTCAATAAAAGGAAGAACAAATGGCTCAGAGTTTTCTATGCAGTTTGTACGGCGTTTATGTTTGTTCCCGTGCTGAACAGCTTCTTCCAATTGTTTATTGAGTACCGTTATATGCGTTGGTTCTTTATGCTTATGCTTGTGATGTCGCTGGGTTCTGTTATGGCACTTGAGGATTCCTCTACCAAATGGAAAAAGGCTGTTGTTACAAATCTTGTCGGAGTAATAATTGTAACGCTTATTATAGGCTTTACACCAAACTCGGGCAAGGGGCTTGGCATTATGGGCAATTCGGCACAGTTTTGGCTTCTTGCCGTGATTGCGTTTCTTAACATTGCATTATGCGTTTTGTTTCTCAAATTGTATAAGCATAAAAGAGATGCGTTTAAACGCTTCAGTGCGTTTATTGTTTCCGCTGCGATTATTTCGGTAATGGCTTCAAACTATGGCTTGATTAAAATTCAAAGCTATGACGATTACAGCGTTTATGAAACAAATCTGATTAACGGCGGAGATGAATTCCACATTGACGATATCCAAAACTGGAGAACAGACGTTGTAAATTTAGCCGATTACTCCGAGCTTATGTATGATGATGAGCATATTGGAAACTTGACAAACGCTCAGATTGAAGAAATAAATTTAAATGCAGTTCGTTCTGTCGGCAGCGGCAAGGATTCTTTTATTGTCGATAACGAAAATACCACAATGTATTGGAGAATTCCGGGTGTACAGTGCATACACGGCAACGTAAGCAGTTCAATTTCGGATTTTTACAACGCTCTCGGTCTTAGCAGAGAAAACAGCAGTAACTTGCCGATGTCCTTATACGGTGCAAGAAGCTTTCTGTCCGTAAAGTATATGATGAACTATTCCGGCACGGATTATAATGTAACCGATAAGAACGGCGATTTTGTTATGCCGGGCTGGAAATATTACGATACTCAAAACGGTTACGATATTTACGAAAACGAATATGTTCTTCCTATCGGCTTTACATTCGACAGTTTTATTGTAAACACAGAATTTGAAAGTATTCCCGAGCAGTACAGACATCTTGTTCTTACGGATTCCCTTGTCGTGGAATCGATAGACGATATGTTTGAATGCGTCGGTGCAGGAATGGCTCAGAGAAGCTCCTCCGAACTTTCATTTACGGAAGAAGAATACTTTAAAAATTGTGAAGAAAGAAGAAATAATGCCTGCTATGATTTCAAACGTGACAAGAAAGGCTTTGAAGCTAAAATCGATATAGATAAAGACAGCAAATTTGACCACAGGCTTGTTTTCTTCTCAGTGCCTTTTGACAGAGGCTGGAGTGTAAAGGTAAACGATGAAAAGGCAGACATCATAAAAGTTGATTACGGCTTTATGGCTGTTAAAGTTCCTACCGGAGAAACAAGTACTATCAGATTTAATTATCATACCTCGGGTATTATTTACGGAACATTTGTTGGTGTGGTATGCTTGCTGCTCTTAGTGATTTATCTTGCGGCTATTAAAATACAGTCTGCTCCCGATGTGGAAGAGGAAAATTCCCAATCCGAAAACGATACGGAGAATGACGATAATTCCCAGAACTCCGAGAATTTAACCGACTCCGAAAAATCCGATAATGCCGAGAGTACCGATAATTCAACCAATTCGGAAAATGTCGAGAGTACCGATAATTCAACCAATTCGGAAAATGTCGAAGTTCCCGAAAGTCAACCCGAAATCGACGAAGAAGATATCTCAATCTTCGATATCGTAAAGCAGACCGAAGAACAAAATATGATGCACGTTTACAAGCGTGTGCCTGTAGTTCTCGAAAGCGGCTTCGGTTCGGTTGCCTACGATATTAATCAAAAGAAATATATCGACTTCACCTCGGGTATAGGCGTAAATGCACTCGGCTTTGCAAACGGAACTTGGAGCGACGCCGTTGAAAAACAAATAGATTTGGTTCAGCATACTTCAAATATCTATTACAGTAAATCTCAGATAAGACTTGCCGAAAAGCTTTGTAAGGCTACAGAATTCAGTAAGGTGTTCTTTGCGAACTCGGGTGCGGAAGCAAACGAATGTGCAATCAAGCTTGCGAGAAAGTACGGAAGTGACAAGTACGGTGAAAATCATACTCACATTGTCACTCTGGAAAATTCATTCCACGGCAGAACGATTACAACTCTTGCCGCAACGGGTCAAGAAGCTTTCCATAAGTACTTCGCTCCATTCACAGAGGGATTCAGCTATGCAAAAGCAAACGATATGGAGAGTATCAAATCAGCCGTCACGGAAAATACGTGTGCCGTTATGATTGAGCTTATACAGGGCGAGGGCGGTGTAAATCCGCTTGACCGTGAGTTCGTGACTGCTCTTGCGGAGTTCTGTCAAGCTAACGATATACTTCTTATTGCCGATGAAATTCAAACAGGTATCGGCAGAACGGGTAAACTCTTCTGTTATGAGAATTACGGTATTACCCCCGATGTGATTACTTCGGCAAAGGCTCTCGGCGGCGGCTTGCCGTTGTCGGCTTGCCTGTGCAGTGAAAAGCTTAAGGACGTACTCACACCCGGTACAAACGGTACAACTTTCGGCGGAAATGCCATTGCTTGTGCAGGTGCGGAGAAGATACTCGATATAGTTTCCGATGAAGAATTCCTTAAAGATGTCCGTGAAAAGGGCAAGTATATGAGGAAAAAAATTAAGAATTTCAGCGGAGTAAAGGAAGTCCGTGGTATGGGCTTGATGATAGGAATAGTTCTCGAAAAGAATAATGCAGCGGAAATTCAAGAAAAGTGTGCCGAAAACGGTCTGCTTGTTCTCACCGCAAAAAATCTTGTAAGACTGTTACCGCCGCTTAATATCGAGTATGAGGATATAGACGAGGGTCTTGACATTCTCGAAAGAACAATAAACGATAATAAAGAATAATATTTTAATGTCAGGGTTAGGTTACTTAATCTATCCCCGACATTACGAAAGGAAAATTACAATGAAACATTTATTAAAGCTCCTCGACTGGACAAGCGAGGATATCAACGAGGTTCTCAACCTTGCAGACCAGCTCAAATACGAGCAGAAGCACCATATCGCAAAGAAATACTTGGAGGGTAAAACTCTCGGTATGATTTTTGAAAAGGCAAGTACAAGAACAAGAGTAAGCTTTGAGGTAGGTATGTTCCAGCTTGGCGGTTCGGCTCTTTTCCTCTCCAGCAACAACACTCAGATTGGCAGAGGCGAGCCTGTTCAGGATACGGCGAGAGTTCTTTCACGCTACCTTGACGGCATTATGATAAGAACTTTTGAACAGAGTGAGGTTGAAGCTCTTGCACAGTACGGTTCAATTCCGATTATTAACGGACTTACCGATTTCTGCCACCCCTGTCAAGTTCTTGCAGACCTTATGACCATAAGAGAGATTAAGGGCAGACTTGACGGCTTGAAAATGAGCTTTATAGGCGACGGAAACAATATGATGAATTCTCTTATTGTGGGTGCGTTAAAGTCGGGAATGTCAATTTCTGTTGCCTGCCCCGAGAATTACGAGCCGGACGAGAGAGTTACCGAATTTGCAAAGGAGTTCGGCGACAAGTTCCAAATGTTCAGAACTCCGAAAGAAGCCGTTGTTGATTCGGACGTAGTAATCACAGACGTGTGGGCATCTATGGGACAGGAAGAGGAAGCACAAATCCGAGTAAAGGCTTTTGACGGCTATCAGATTAACGATGAGCTTATGAGCCTTGCAAAGGAAGACGCAATTGTTCTTCATTGTCTGCCGGCACACAGAGGTGAGGAGATTACGGCAGAGGTATTCGAGAATCACGCAGACGAAATTTTTGAAGAAGCAGAGAACAGACTTCATGCACAGAAAGCTGTTATGGTTTATTTGATGAAAGATTAATTGAAGTGTTTTAAATTATACTAGCGAGCAGTAAGACTGAGCAAATTCAAGTAAAACCCCTCTGTCCTGCGGACATCTCCCCTATGAGGGGCGATTTTGATAAATTGAGAACCAAAAAAGCCTCCCCTTTTAGGGGAGGTGGCAGCCGTAAGGCTGACGGAGGGGTTTTTAA
>CADCHW010000080.1 GCA_902801245.1 uncultured Ruminococcus sp. | reverse complement strand
GTCCTGCTGCAAAAATATCTGCGGTGTTCATGAGCGTGATCCTCCTAAATCGTATTTAATTCATTATACCTGATTTTGGGGCAATTTTCAAGATGCCTCACAAGGGCTTACCCACCATAAACTGCGAAAGGCCTTTTCTTTAGATAGTTTATCTCATTTCGCTGAGGGTACTTTGCTTTTCTTTGCAAGTTGGCTTCTTCAGCGAGCAGGGCTCTGCCCCTGCATGGTGCAAGACCACTAGGAACACCTGCCAATCAGCTGTCGCCTAACGGCTCAGCTTCTTGGGGTGTTCCGTCGCCCGCAAGCTTTAAATGGTAAATCTTTTAGACCGTGAGTATAAGCATTGATACTCACTCTTCGTAGTCCTCGCCGTTGTCGGAGTAATCGTTTTCTTCATCGGTTTTGTAGTTTTCGTCGTAGTCATCATAGTAGTCTACATACTCAAATTCGCTGTCATTTTGACTTTTGTCACTGCTTTCGCTGTCGTCTTCATCGTCCCAGAACGAATCATTTTCCCAGTCATCGTTATTGGATTTCTTTCCCGAACGGTTACGGTCGGAGTCACGCTCCGTATCTTCTTCGTCTTCATCTTCCTCAGTATCGTTGTATGGGTCGTAATCAACGAAATCCTTAATGATAAGGTCGGAGTTGTCAAAGCTCCACTCGGAGGTTGCGTTGTCGGGAATCGCAGAGGAATTCTTAGACACGTCAACCGTCACGATAAAACCGCCGATATTGTCGCCCGAAACGTTATAAGGAAATTTTTCCGAATCAGCCGGCACGGGAATGTCTGTATTGTTAAACGCTTCAAGCTTAGGAACATAGTACACAAACCATTTTCCCTTGCTGCCCTCGTCAATCAGCAGACCGCCGTTATCAAAGGTATACTTTTGAATACCCGTGATATACTCTTCAAGACATAGATTATGCTTTGTCATAAAAAGTGAATGAGCCTTGCCTACATAACGGAAATGCCACGATTCATAGCCTATTCCCGTGATGTTAGTTTTGTCATTCGGATATCTCAGGATAAAGCCGTAGTCATTGCAGTTCTCAGAAAGCCAGCTGAAATCGCCCTCGCCGTCAAGCTCGACCATTTCGTTATCTTTATTTATAGCCGCCGTATCAAAGCAGTAGCCTGTCTGATGTTCGCTGAATCCCGGAACAGCAACATAATAAGCCGTTGACTTTTTGCCTGTTTCCTTAACTGAATCATCGTAAATTTTCTGCTGGTCGTTCTTGCTTCTGTAGGAGCTGGAAATCAAAATAGAAGTTTTTCCTTTTGCTTCCTTGAACGCATCGAAAAATACGTTCATATTATCGAGAACAACACTGTTAATCATCATATTGTCTTCCTTAACGCCTATCGAACTTGAAATATTCTCATATATATTAACGAGATTTTCGCCGTCAATTCTCGATTCGTGCTGATAGTTTACAAGAACGAGAGAGCCTTTGTAAATTTCCTCGTTAAGCACAGACACAAGACGATATCCGTTAGGTAGATTGCTTTCCTCTTCAAAAGCATTTGGAGATACGGCTCTTGAATTTATGCCTTCGAGAGTATTTCCCGATGAATTGTTTAAAGGTTCGGAAACATTTTTATTCTGTGTTATTTCACTCAGCTTATGACCAGACACAAGCATTGTTGCGATACCCGATACAAATATCAGCATAACTATTGCAGCCAAAAAACCGTTTGGAACAGATATTTTACTTTTTCTTCTCACAAAATAACCCCCTTTCGGGTAAAAATCAAATTGCGGACAACGTTCGCAGGAGATACGTGAAGATAGTCCTCTTTGTTCTTACTTCATCTACCCGACCAAAAGTTTTTGATATGATTGTTATTGTACAAAACAAAGTTGGTCAAAAACTACCGCATTAGGATTAACTATCGGTCGGGTAATAAAAGTTACGGATAAAATAAACTGTCTTCACGTGTTAAAAAAACACGTATTGCCCGTCACTGCTCAACAACAAATTTTAATCTTTCTGAATGCTTTCTTGCCACGCTTGGCAACAATACTGCCCTTTTCACGGATATAATCCGCTGCAAACTCCGCATTCACGTCCGTAATCTTCTCGCCGTCAACGGAAACACCGCCCTGCTGAACGTTTCTCCTTGCTTCGCTCTTTGACGGTGCAAGTCCTGCCTTTACAAGCAAATCGATAATATTAATCTTGCCGTCGGTGAAGTCGCTGTCGGAAAGCTCCGTAGTCGGAATGTCCGCAGAATCCGCACCGCCTGCAAAAAGCGACTTTGCCGCCTGCTGTGCCTTTAAAGCTTCTTCCTCACCGTGGATAAGCTTTGTTGTTTCAAAAGCGAGAACTTCCTTAGCCTTGTTAAGCTCCGCACCCTCAAGCTTTTCAAGCTCCGCAATCTCTTCAAGCGGCAGGAATGTAATCATCTTAATGCACTTGATAACGTCCGCATCGTCAACGTTTCTCCAATACTGATAGAACTCGTAGGGACTTGTCTTTTCGGGGTCGAGCCACAAAGCACCCTTTTGAGTCTTGCCCATTTTCTTGCCCTCGGAGGTGAGCAGGAGGTTAATCGTCATAGCATAAGCGTCTTTGCCGAGCTTGCGGCGGATAAGCTCCGTACCGCCCAGCATATTGCTCCACTGGTCATCGCCGCCGAACTGCATATTGCAGCCGTACTTCCGGTAAAGAACGTAGAAGTCATAGCTCTGCATAATCATATAGTTAAACTCTAAGAAGCTTAAACCTCTCTCCATTCTCTGCTTATAGCACTCAGCCGTAAGCATACGGTTCACGCTGAAATGAGCACCGACCTCACGCAGAAGCTCAACATAATTAAGGTCAAGAAGCCAATCGGCATTGTTGACCATAAGAGCCTTACCCTCGGAGAAATCTATAAATTTGCTCATCTGCTTTCTGAAACATTCGCAGTTATGGTCAATGGTTTCTCTTGTCATCATCTGACGCATATCCGTTCTGCCCGACGGGTCGCCTATCATACCTGTGCCGCCGCCTACAAGCACAATCGGCTTGTTGCCTGCCATTTGAAGTCTTTTCATAAGGCAGAGTGCCATAAAGTGACCAACGTGCAGACTGTCTGCCGTTGGGTCAAAGCCTATATAAAAGGTAGCCTTACCCGCATTTACCAATTCTTTAATTTCGTCTTCGTCCGTTACCTGTGCAATAAGTCCTCTTGCCTGTAACTCCTCGTATACTCCCATTATTATATTCCTTTCCTTATGGTATAATATAATTCATTCTCTATTATAACAGCAATTCGCTTTGAATTTGTTACGAAATTGTTACAAACAGCTTCAAATTATTAAAAAATTGATTTTATTTTATAAGTTTGTTAGTATTTAACAATTCGATAAATGGATTTTAGTTAATTTTACCATAGCAAACTTGTAAAATTCTGCACAAAAAACAACAGAATTTTTTCGCTGTGTAATAAAGGGATTTTTTCATAATCATATTGACAATCATATCCGAAACTTGTATAATATACTCATTAAGAAATTTACACAAAATGTAAAAAAGGAGTGCAAAAACAGGTATGAAAAAATTTCTATCCGCAGTTCTTTCCGTGGTTATGTTTGCAGCGATACCCATTTCCGCAAACGCATACGAAATTACGGACGAGGAAACAGGAGCAGCTTTGAAGCAAGAGGCAATCGGAGCATCTTTATCCGATAAAGCATTGTCGGACAAACTTGCAATCAATGAAGCAATGTCGGCTTTGGAAAACGAACCCGACGCAAAATCAAACGTGTACGAACCGTCGGGGGCAGTTATCGATACAGAGCCTGCCGCCGCAAGAAAATCAATTGCAATAGGCGATGCCGACGGCGACACTAAAATCACATCAAGCGACGCACTTATGATTTTGAGAACATCTGTCGGTCTTGACAATATTCCCAAAGAAATCGGCGATATTGACAGCGACGGTAAAATCAACTCTTTGGATTCGCTTATTGTTCTTCGTCAAAGTGTAGGCTTTAAGGATTCCGACCGTATCGGAATTATGGTTGATGTAGACATAATAGAGCCGACAAGTATTTCTCTCAGTCAAACAGCTTTAACATTAGACGCAGGAAACAGCGTAACTCTTAAAGCAACCCTTTCTCCGTTCGACACCACCTACAAAACAGTTGTATGGACATCAAACAACACAAACGTTGCTACCGTTTCGGGCGGCACTGTAACGGGGGTAAACCAAGGTACTGCAATAATTGCGGCATATACTTCAAACGGAAAGACAGCTTTATGCAGGGTGACTGTAAACAAACCCTCGGAAACCGAAAATTGCCGCAGACTTATTAGTTATATCAATTCAAACTACACCCTTACAAGCGAAAAAGGCTATAAAGGCATAACTATGGACATTGTGGACGGTGTTACTGTAAATGTTCTTTACGACCACAATAACGACAACATTGTATTTTACAGCAGTTTAGACAATAATAATGTTTACGGAATAGACGTTGACGACGGAACACAGATAGTATACGATTACAAAAACGGTAATGTATCACAGGAAACAGTTGTTATTGCAAGAGATCAGTTCGGATTTTTGGCAAAGGCAAATTTTAAAGCTGCCGAAATCAAAAAGGAGCAGTCATTGACATACACACTCAGCAATACTTACGGAATAAACGGTCATACCGATGACGCACAAACTATTGCAAACTCCTCTCGTGATATTACTTTGACCGGTGCACAAATAATTATTCGTAATTATATGGGATTGGAGTTTAGCGATATCGGATTTAAAAATTATATTTAATTCACAGTTATACTCGAAGTTGAAAAGATTTATCATTTAAAGTTTGGTCAAGCTTTTCAAAGCTTGCGGGGTGCAGGGGCAGAGCCCTGCTCGCTGACGAAACAAATCAGCTTAGAAAATAAACTACCAAAACGTATCTATCCGTACAAAACAACAAAGGCAACAGCGTAGCGAATTGCCGGTCTAAGAAAGAAAAGTGCTAAATCTTAACGCTTTCGAGTATAACTTAAAGTTTCGCTCGGGTCTTTTTAAAGGCTTGAGCGAAATTTTATACAATGTTTACGATATAATCATCTCCTACTTGACAACAAAATTCAAAACACCTATAATATAATTGGGTATTGATTTTTACCGATTACAAAAAAGGAGATTGAAAGCAATGAAAAGAATTTTATCCCTAATGCTCTCCGTTGCTATGCTTGCGGCGATATCTGTTTCCGCAAACGCATACGAACTCACCAACGAGGAAACAGAAGCAGCATTGACAGATGAAGCCGCTGCCGCTGTGTTTGATGAGGAAACCTCCGCCGCAAAGCTTGCCGAGGAAGAAGCACAAACCGCTTTGGCTGAAGAAGCTGCCGCTGCCGTGATTGACGCTGAGGAAACCGGTGCTGACATTGATATCGAATCAAGCGAAGCATCTGCAACGTACAACTACACAACCAACAGCAACGGAACAATCACGCTTACCAAATACAAGGGTACTTCAACAAACGTTAAAATTCCCTCCACGGTAGACGGAAAGAAAGTTACAGAGCTTTATTATACATTTGTAAATAATACAAAAGTAAGAACTGTAACCATTCCAAATACTGTTACAACAATTAACAATACATTTGAAGGCTGCACGGCTCTTACGAGCGTTACTATTCCAAGCTCCGTAAAAACTATTGCTTCCTGCACTTTCAAGGACTGCACGAAGCTTTCCGAAATTTCCATTCCCAGCTCCGTAACAACAATAGGCTTTTCCGCCTTTGAAAACTGTTCGTCTTTGGAGGAAATATTCATTCCCGACAGCGTAACCCAATTAAATTTCAAGGGATTTATGAATTGTAAAAAGCTTAAAACGGTTTATCTGTCAAAGAATCTTGAAGAGATTGATTCCAACCTTTTCAACGGTTGTTCTTCATTGACAGAAGTTACCATTCCGAGCAAGGTTACGTTTGTATGGAATTGGTCTTTTGCAAATTGTCCTAACCTTAAAAAGCTGATTATTCCCCCGAGTGTAACACACATTTCTTCCGGCACATATGATATTCTTCAAAATACAAACAATGTAAAAATCTATTGCTTTAAGGATTCAAAAGCTGAATCATACGCAAAATCAAGAAAAGTCCCCTATGAGATTATCACCTCGATTACAACCACGGTTACGACCGTTTGGGGTACTATGGCAGGCGATGCCGACAATGACGGTAAAATAACTTCGGTTGATGCACTCAGAATTTTGAGAACATCCGTTTCTCTTGAAGAAAAGCCTAAAAACCTCAAAATTGCCGATGTTGACGGGGACGGCAAGATTACTTCAAGTGATTCTCTCGCTGTTCTTCGTTACAGTGTAGGATTTAGGGAGAACAAAAACATAGGCAAAATAGTTTGATTTTTGTAATAATTATAATATAAATTCCGGTCGGTTACTTTTTACGGTAACCAACCGGAGTTTTTTAATGCTTAATTATCTACGATTGCGTGTTCCCTCACTGACCGTAAGTTTTCCGCTGTCGTCAATTTCGATAAAATCCCCCTGTTTTACTTCTTTGGGAATTTCCGCTTTCTCAATCGCAAAAAATTTCTTTTCCTTATCCGTACAAATTACCAGTGTACCGTCTATGCGGTCAACCTTTAACTTCATCATTATTATTCACTCCTGCTTATTTTATCATACTCTGTCATAACGCTGCAAGCTTCTCCGTCACTTACAACAATAATATTTCCCGAAACATCTGTTCTGTAAATCTCACAGCCGAAATTTATCAGCCTTGTCAAAGTGCCGTCATTCGGGAGATATTCACTCTGTTCAACGGAAATAATTGCATATTTGGGATTTACTGCTTTCAAAAACTCCTCCGTGGTCGAACTTCCGCTTCCGTGGTGCGGAACTAAAAGAACATTCGCCGAAATATCCGCACCGCTCTCAACGATATCTTCCTCGGCTTTCTTCCCAATGTCACCGGTTAGGAGTGCCGTGAAATTCCTGCAGCGAAGTTTAACAACCACCGAATTATTGTTTGATGTGTCATAAACCATTATAGGCGAAACAACGTCAAGTGTCAACTCCCCAAAGGATATTTTATCACCCGATTTTACTGTTTCAATGTCGATATTCTTCTCACGGAGCTTTGATACAAGACTGCCGTAAAGCTCGGATAATTCATAATCTCCGTTCTCGCACGTGACAAACCTTTCAACATTCACGGTGTCGGTCACCTGTTCGAGATTGCCTATGTGGTCTTTGTCGGGGTGAGTGAGTATCACAAGATTGAGAGTGTCTATATTGAGAATATCAAGCGTGTCGAGAACATTTTTATCTGCCTTTTCCTTTCCGCAGTCAATAAGGATATTTGCCTCCTCACTGTGAACAAGAACACAGTTTGCACTCCCCGAATCCAGAACATATACAGCTATAGGATATCTTTCGCTTTCCGTATACACGGAAGTTAAATTATTATCGTCTATAATCCTTTCCCAATCCCAAGGAATTGAAACTATGGCGGAGATTGCCAGAGCAACCGCCGCCACCGATACAAGCTGATTAAATCTTTTTCTGCGTTTCCGGAATTCGTAATAGTCATACGGACTTTCTTCATCGGTATAATTAAAAGGTCTGATATATGGCTTTACGAATTTTTCAAATTTCCGATTTAAAATTTTTAATCGTCTTATTTTCATAGTTATTCAACCGAGCCTGTTACTTGACGTTCCATCCATTGCTGCTGCGACATAAGAACCTTTCTCGACTTGCTTCCCTCATGCGGACCTACTATTCCCATTTGCTCCATAGTGTCAATAAGTCTGCCTGCTCTCGCATAGCCCAGTCTTAAACGTCTTTGCAGGAGTGAAGTTGATGCCTGTTCTGCCTCAACAACAAGCTTGATTGCCTCTTCAAGCATCGGGTCTGAATCATCAATATCGTTATTATCGGGAGTATCCTTATCCTTGCCGCCTTTAGTGCCGAGTGTTTCGCTGATTTGCTCAATCTGTTCTGTAACTTCTTCGTCATAGTCGGAGGTGCTGTGACCCTTGATGAAGGCTGTCACGGCTTCTATATCATCATCGGAAGAGTAGCCGCCCTGAACACGAACAGGCTTCGGAGCACCTACGGGACTGTAAAGCATATCGCCACGTCCTATAAGCTTTTCGCCGCCGCCCGTATCGAGTATAGTTTTTGAATCGACATAGGACGCAACCTTAAGGGAAATTCGGCTCGGGATATTCGCCTTAATAACACCCGTGATTACGTTTACCGAGGGTCTTTGAGTAGCTATAACGAGGTGCATACCTGCGGCTCTCGCCTTTTGTGCAAGTCGGCAGATAGACTCCTCAACCTCTCCCGGGGCAACCATCATCAAATCAGCCAACTCATCAATAGCGATAACTATTTTCGGCATTTTCTTTTTAGCCTTAGGCGGAATAAATTCGCCGTTTATAACCTCGCCGTTGCCCTCTTCTTCAAGCTCTTCTTCCGTCATAGTTGCAAGGTTTTTGTCAACCATTTTATTGTAGCTGTCGATATCCTTAACGTTATAAAGAGAAAACTCCTTGTATCTCTCCTCCATTTCGTTTACCGCCCAGTTCAATGCACCTGCCGCCTTTTTGGCATCGGATACAACAGGAATAAGCAAATGCGGAATACCCTTGTACTTTGAAAATTCAACAAGCTTAGGGTCAATCAGAATCATCTTGACATCATCGGGCGACGCTCTGAAAAGTATACTCATAAGAATAGAGTTTACACAAACCGATTTACCCGAACCCGTAGTACCTGCAATAAGCAAGTGCGGCATTTTTGCAAGGTCTGTAATAATAATTTTTCCGGCAACGTCCTTACCGAGAACACATTCAAGCTTCTTAGTCTTCTTGTTCTTGTTGAACTCGTCCGATTCGAGAAGCTCACGGATAGACACCGACGTAATATTCTTATTCGGAATTTCAATACCGATAGCGGGTTTGCCGGGAATGGGGGCTTCCATTCTTACACCGTCCGCCGCAAGGTTCAATGCAATATCGTCGGAGAGATTTGTAATCTTGGAAATCTTAACTCCCGGAGCAGGCTGAATTTCGTATCTTGTAATAGAAGGACCTCGTGAGTAGCCGACTATCTTAGCACGCACCGAGAAGCTTTCAAGAGTTTCGATAAGCTTCTTTGCGTTCTCTTTAAGCTCCGTTTCGTGGTTGGTGCTGTTCTTTCTGCCCTCGTTCAAAAGCTCGGTCGGCGGATACTGATAGGACTTTTTGCTTCTGAGTGCCGTTCCCAAATTCTGTTCAACAGGCATTGTCTGAGGGTCGTACTGCTTTTGTTCCGGCTCGGATTTTTTCGGGTTGTTCTTGCTTCTGGAGATATCCTCGGCAACCTTAGTTACGGCTGTATGTTCGCTGTCCATAGTGTCCATAAACTCTTCGTCAAAGAGTTCGTCAAATATTTCGTCGTCGGAAAGGTCGTCGGGAATATTCTCTTCCGCCTTTACAAGACTTACTTCGTTTTCCGTTTTCGGAGGATTATTTTTATTGGCGGACTTTTTACGTCTGCCTGTATCTTCCATAGGCGAATCGATATCAATATCAATGCTGTAGCCGTCATCGTCGTTGGAGAAATCGTCCTTCAGTTCGTCTTCGTCAAAGCTGATATTTTCAAAGAAATCGTCAACGTCCTCGATATCATAATCTTCATCGGCAAATGTAGGCGACTGCGGAAGCTCTCCGTTCTCTTTGACCTGAATGTCGTTAAAATCAAAGTCATCAGCTTTACTCTCGACAGAGTCGGAATCAAGTTCCCCTTCGTTTATGTCAAACTCTTCAAAGTCATCGTCGCTGTCAAAGTAAGCATCATCACCGATTTGAACGGGATTTTTTTGCTCTTTCTTGGCTTTCATCTGTTCAACAGTCTTGCCGACTGCTTCCGAAACTTTATTGAATATAATCGAATACCATTCCTTAACAGATATATCAAACACAAAAATAAGTAACACAAGCATCACTATGATAATAAGTATTCTTGCCGGTATACGACCAAAAAGCTTCACAAACGGAAAACCGAGTATAAAACCTAGAACACCGCCGTCCTTATACTGAGTGCCGAGTTCAAAGGTTTCCTTAATATCGAATCTGTCCTTATACGAAAAGATATAAACACAGGCATTAAAAGCCGCTGCAAAACCTACCGTAAAGCTTGTTCTGAACCACAGCTTCGGAATCTCCTTGTCAATCATAGTCACAACCGCTAAAAATATGAGCAATGCCGCCCAAAACAGAGAAAGGAAACTGAACACACCTCTTACTGCATTATGTGCCCAAAGCCATATCATATCTCCGGGAATACAGATAATCGCAGCAAGCAGAACACCCGACACAAACATAATAAGCGACCGTCCCTGTCTTGCGGCAGCAAGCTCCTTATCGCTTTTCAAATCCTTTTTGGCATTCTTCTTTTTGTTCGTCTTCTTTTTAGCGGAAGACTTTTTGGGTTTCTTCTTTTTACTATCTTTATTATCTTTTTTTCCAAAAAACAATATATATCAACCCCCCTGTTGTGTTGCTGTCGCAACGTGAAATGTGCTTAGCACATTAAGTTCGCCTTACGGCGAATGAAGTTTGCACTGTGTGCAAATGAAGTACTGCCTTACGGCAGAATGATATTTAAACTACTTTAATAAATGCAAGCCGCAGGCTTGCCAAACCGCTATGTGTCCGGAGGACACACTTCATATTGCGAAGCAATACTTCATTTGCTTTGCGAACTTCATTTATAGCAATCCAAATAGATAGACGGACAAAAGGAGACGATGCTGGTGAGTGCAGGGCAAGGCGGAGGACGAAGGCATACTGGGAGGACGAAGGCATACTGACGTATGTCGAGGACGACAACGCAGCCATGTGCTCACCGGGGCGTCGAACTTGTTCGGATATTTGTTTGGTTTGCTATAAGATTTAATTTTTCAAAATTATACTCGCAAACATTAAGATTTACCACTTTTCTTTCTTCGACCGGCAATTCGCTACGCTGTTGCCTGTTTTGCTTTGTATAGAAAGATATTATTTTGAGAATTGATTTTATTTTTGTTTGTTTTTCTGATGATAGTTTATTTAGTTTCGAGTTTCGCTGAGGGTAATTTATTTTTCTACAATAATTTGTTCCGTCAGCGAGCGGGGCTCTGCCCCTGCACCCCGCAAGCTTTAAAAAGCTTGACCAAAGTTTAAATGGTAAATCTTTTAAACCATGAGTATAAATCTTAACCAAATGTGAGCGGCTGACCGCTGAAAAGATTGTTGCCCGAGGAAAGCTCGATAACACCGACAACGATTATAGCAATACCCATTAACGCAGTGTACACTACAAACACGTTTGTTCTGTCCTTGGCAAGCATCCACTTGAAAAGCTTAATTGCGAAAAATCCGACAATCATAGCGGCAATCATACCGGCAATCATTGCAGGTGTGCCTACCTGAAGAGTGTCCTGTGTGCCTTGAGCTTCGAGAGCCTCCTTGCCCTCAAGGAGTGCGGCTGCAAGAATTGAGGGAATACCGAGAACAAATGTATAGTCAAGAGCGACCTGCTTATTCACACCTCTCAGCTCACCCATTGCAAGAGTTGAACCCGAACGTGAAAGTCCCGGAAAAACAGCCGCCATACACTGTGTAATACCTATACAAATTGCGTCTAAAGTATTAAGCCGTTTTCTGCCGGGAGCTTTAACACTGCCGCCGTGAGCCGTTTTATTTGCGGCATTATCCATAGCCTTTATGCCGACCCAAAGCATAATGCTTGTAGCGAGGAGAGCAAAGCCTGTGATTATAAAGTAGCCTGTATTTCCCTGCCAGATACCTGCGATATCCTTACCGTTAATTCCGCCTGCACCGGGAATCGGAACAAAGAGAAGAAACAGCGGAAGAAGTCCGATAACAAGCATAACAAGCAAATTTTTATCGCCGTCCATTTGACTCCATTTGAAGCTGCCTGTAAAGATATCCTTAAGCAAACCTATAAACGCTTTTATAAGTCTGAAAATAAGTTTGTAGTAAACCACACAAACCGCAACGAGAGTACCGACATGGAGCATTACGTTAAAAAATAGATTTCCCTCCATATCAACACCCATAATGTGTTGGAAAATAGTCAAGTGACCGCTGCTGCTCACAGGCAGAAACTCCGTAAGTCCCTGAACAATTCCGAGTATAATAGCCTGAATAATATTCATAGTATGTATATGTCCTCCTTTTTTTCTTTGTAAAAATATATGTATTCGGGCAGGCGAAAAATACACTGCCCTTTTGCAAAAATTCACAGATGAAAACTCACCTGTACCATACTATAATAAACAACTCTCTCCCCCTTGAACTCAGTGATTCCAATTTAAAATTCAAGTCATCTCCGAATTTTTCTCCCGACTTTCCGCAATCATAGATTTAAGCTTTTCAAGTGCAAGGCTAAGACTTCCCACGCTGTCGATAAGACCTACCTCAACGGCTTTTTTTCCCTCCAGAACAGTTCCCACGTCCATTACAAGCTCGCCGGTAGTCATCACAAGGCTGTTGTAGCGTTCGGCGGAAATGCCCGAATTATCGGCAACAAAGTTATTAATCCTGTCCTGCATACGGCGGAAATACTCAAACGACTGACGAACCCCGATAGTCATACCGTTAGTTCTCACGGGGTGAATAGTCATAGATGCACTCGGTGCAATAAACGAATACTTCGCCGCCACTGCAAGCGGAACTCCGATAGAATGACCTCCCCCCAGCACAAGCGAAACGGTAGGCTTTTTCATACCTGCCATAAGCTCCGCCAAAGCAAGCCCTGCTTCGATGTCGCCGCCTACTGTATTGAGAATCACCAAAAGTCCTCCGATACGTTCGTCCTCCTCAATAGAAACAAGCCGTGGAATAACGTGTTCGTACTTAGTGGTTTTATTCTGCGGCGGCAGCTCGATATGACCCTCTATCTCGCCTATAATCATAAGGCAGTGAATAAGGCTGTCGTCTGCACCCAGCACCACCGAACCGCTTTCCTTGATTTGCTCAAAGCTATCCTCATTGATACAGTCTGGATAGTCGCATTTCTTTTCTTTCTTCTTTTTATTCTCAACGCTGTTATAAAAATTGGCATTCACTAAAACGCACCTCCAAGGGATATTATCCCCCAAAGGTATACTAAAATACAAACTACATTATACCATTATTCCGCTAAACAAACAAGAGTAAAAAGCAAAATTATTTCAAGAATTTTATTTTTGGTTGAATTGCCGTAATTTATTTGTAACCGAGGTTTTTAATTTATAAGTTTACGCAGTTTCACTTTCTCTGTTCAAATCAACTCTCTCAAACAGTCCTTTCAGCCGAATGCACAGCACCGACACGGGAATTGACAGCAGTCCCCACAAAAATGTATACATCAAGCATATCTGCCCCATAAAATTAAATCGCTTATCGGAGTAATCCCAGACGTCCATTTTCAGCCGATAATTCAAAACTAACCCGAACGCAAGCTCCACGGTTGTGATAACAAACGCACCCACCAATGCACGGCTAAAAAAATTCATATTATTGTAGGTATTGTAAATTTCAAACAGCAGCACCATACAAATACCGCCTGCAATCATCATTGACCAATGGGTATGTCCTCGCCATATCAGCTCCAAAAGCGGATAGCTCAGACCGCCAATCACAAAAACCGCCAAACTTTGAATATATTTATTCATAAAATAATCACCGTTACTATTGTTAGCAACGGTGGGAAAATTATACTTATTTTAACTTGTTTTCTGCGGGCATTGCCCGTTTTTTAATAATCAGCTTGCTTATTCTCTTATCGGAAATATCCACAACCTTTACGGATAAGCCGTTAAGTTCCAACGTCTGATTTTTCTCGGGAACTATCCCCAAATGCTCAAACACCCAGCCGCCCACGGAATGACTTTTGGTATCAACATTCTTTTCGGGAATGTCAAAAAGCTCCAGCAAATCGTCAAGCTGCATATCTCCGCTGACCTCATAGCAGTTTTCGGAAATCTTTCTGCACTGCAATTCAATTTCCTCGTCCTCGTCCCAGATTTCGCCGACAAGCTCTTCAAGCAAATCCTCCATAGTCACAATGCCCAGCATTCCTCCGTACTCATCGGCAACTATAGCAATATGAGTTCTTTTTCTCTTGAAATCGGAAAGAAGTGCCGAAAGCTTTCTTGTCTTGTACACAAAAAACGGAGGTGTCATAAGCTTTTCGATATTCGCATTTTCACCTCGTGACATCGCTTCAAGATAATCTCTCGTGTGAAGAATGCCGACTATATTATCAATACTGTCTTTATATACGGGAATACGTGAGTATCTTTCAGCAAGAATAATTTTTTTATTATCCTCGGCACTGTCGTCAATGTCGATTGAAATAACGTCAACTCTCGGGGTAAGAATTTCAAGCACGGTCTTTTCGTCAAACTCCAAAGCCGACTGAACCATTTCACTTTCCGCTTCTTCGAGAACTCCCTCTTCCTCAATTGATTCTATAATATATTTAAGCTCGTCCTCGGTTACCGACGGAGTATCCTCGCCGCCGCCCGAAAACTTCATTGCAATTGAATTTATTTTAATAAAAAGTGCCGAAAGCGGAGTGAGAATAACCATAAGAAAATACACAATCGCCGAAAATTTAGCTGCCAATTTCTCGCTGTTCTCTTTGGCATAGCACTTGGGAATAATTTCACCAAACGTTAGAATAATAAGTGTAAGAGTACCTGTACTGACCGCCGCACCATAGTTTCCCAAAAGATTAGTGCAAAGAATAGTCGCAATTGAAGACGCACCTATATTGACAATATTATTTCCGATAAGTAATGTAGTAATTGTTTTATCGTATTCGTCAAGGAATTTTATTGCAGTTGAGCTTCCCTTGACTTCCTTTTCTTTCATATTCTGAAGTCTTGCACGGCTGCAAGAGTTAATGGAAGTTTCCATTGAACTGAAAAAGGCAGACAATGCCACAAGTATAACAATAGCAACAACCATTATTATATTTTGCATAGTAAATAAATCCCCCACTTTATATAATGCGTAATTTTGTAAAATCAACAAATCCAATTTCTATAAAAAATATAAATAAAACTATAAAGAATAGAATACAACAAATTCATCTGGTTATAATTCTGTAAAAGAAAAATAACATTATTTTTCTGAATAAAAAAACGCTGTATAGAAATACAACGTTTCTTAAACTTATTTCAAGATTGTTTGTTTCAATTCACACTTCACAACAGTTAAT
>CADCHW010000079.1 GCA_902801245.1 uncultured Ruminococcus sp. | reverse complement strand
CCGACCTCAACGAAACCCGACAGCAAAGCATATCCCTTGTACGGTCTGCCTGCATACTTCGACATAATGATTTTATCGCCGTTAGTCACACCGACTATCACAGCAGGAGAAATTCTCGGGTAAATATGATTACCGCATTTCGGACAGATAAGTACTCGCTCGTCTTTATCGTGACTAAGCTTTTCGCCGCACTTTCCGCAGAAACGGTTATCTATATACCACGAATAAATATGCCACGCAGTACAGATTAAAAAATACATTTCCTTGAAGTAATCATACTTCATTTTACGCACATCGGCAAGCGGAAGTATTTCAAACTTATCCTGCACGCTTTGTGTATTCTCCGCAGTGTAAAGATAATATGCACTGTTGTCAACCGAAAAAAGATATCTCAGATTTTGAGTATCAATTAAATCCGACAATTGACTGTACTTCGGAAATTTATAATCCTTATCGGACAGTTTTTCAACAATTATGCTCCTGTTATCAAATATTACGATATAGTCGTTATCGGTTACTGTTTTATTTTTATAAACGTTATCAAGCTTATGCGGAAAAATATCCTGTATCATTTTAATGCTCTCCTTTCACGGTTCAATAATATCCCCAATCGTCAACGGCATTTTCGATATAATGAATGTCAATAAGGCTGTTGTCTTTCTCATTTACGATAACCTCCGCACAATCAATTCTCGGCTGTTTCGCAATGCGGTATCTTGTAAGGTACGTTACGGCGGTTTTGGTGAACTTTCTGATTTTCGATTTTGTAATACGCTCAAAGCCTTTTGTAAACGAATTTGGATTTGCAGTCTTTACCTCCGTAAAGACTATGTATTTATCGTTCTCCGCAATGATGTCAATTTCGCCGAAACGGCTTGTATAGTTGGTTTTTATGATATTGTAGCCGTGTTGTTTCAGATACTCGCAGGTATACTGTTCACCGAGTTTTCCACGCTGTTTTATGCTGAAATCTCTGTCAATTGCCATTTTTCTGTTTCTCAAACAATTTCTTCAAAAAGCTCATTCTGTGAATAGGAGTAACACCATACTTTAAAATAGCTTCATTATGAACCTTTGTACCGTAACCCTTATGCTTTTCAAAGCCGTAATCGGGATACTGTTTCGCATACTCAATCATCAATCTGTCACGGCTTACTTTCGCAAGTATAGATGCCGCCGCAATCGACATAGAATTTGCGTCACCCTTGACAATCGCTTCACACGGGATATCCAAATCGGGAGTTTTATTTCCGTCAATATACGCAAAATCCGCAGTTATCGGCAGACCCTCAACGGCTCTTTTCATTGCAAGCATAGCGGCATTGAGAATATTTATTTCCTCGATTTCCTCTACGCTCGCCCAGCCTATTGAGTAAGCGGCGGCTTGTTCCTTGATTACGTCAAAAAGCTGTTCTCTCTTCTTTTCGGAAAGCTTTTTGGAATCGTTGACACCCTCTATAATTTTCCCCTTTGGAAGAATAACCGCCGCCGCACATACAGGGCCCGCAAGCGGACCTCTTCCGGCTTCGTCAACTCCGCATATATTCACAAAGCCTTTTTCAAAGGCTTTTTCTTCATATTGTAACCAATCCATTTTTTAATACGTCCCTCCTTTTTTAACACGTGAAGACAGTCTTTTCAAACAATAAATTCATGTACCCGACCAAAAATTAAATTTAATAATAATCTATCGGTCGGGTACGTGAAGTTAAATTACAAATAAACTATCTTCACATATCACCTGTCGCCGTTCGGCGACTTGTCAAGCGTTATTCTTCCGAGTTTTGCGGCTCTGAACTCGTCAAGTACCATGACAGCCGCTCTTTCAATGTCCGCTTCTCCGCCCGAAACAAGCATACCCCTTTTCTTTGCGATAACTTCCAATAAAGTATGCGGCGGCATATCAGCTATCTCTTCGCCGTCAAGCTCGAATCTTTCAAGAAACATTGTTGGAATGTCTTTCTGCAAATATTCAAGAAGTCTTAACACAAGCTGTTCCGTGTCTGTAATCTGGTCTTTGACTGCACCCGTAAACGCAAGCTTTTCCCCGACAATCTGGTCGTCAAATCTAGGCCACAACACACCGGGCGTATCGAGAAGTTCAATATTTTTGTCAATAGTAAACCATTGATTACCTCTTGTAACTCCGGGTCTGTCCTCGACTTTCGCCTTTGTACTCTTTGAAATTCTGTTGATAAAAGAAGATTTTCCGACATTAGGTATTCCTACAATCATAACTCTGAGCGAATGATTTTTCATACCCTTGGATTCCCATTTGGCTATTTGCTCGCTGAGTTCGTCACGGATAACGGTAACGAAATTGTTAAGTCCTCTTCCCGTTTTACAGTCGAGTTCAATCGCCTTTAATCCCCGAGTTTTAAAATACTCTATCCACTGCTTTGTGGCTTTCGGGTCTGCAAGGTCGCATTTGTTCATAAGGATAATTCTCGGCTTGTTTCCCAAAAGTGACGGTAAATCGGGGTTGCGGCTGCTCAAAGGCAGTCTTGCATCGATAATCTCCGCCACTGCGTCTACAAGCTTTAGGTCGGCTTGAATCTTTCTTTTTGTTCTCGTCATATGTCCCGGAAACCACTGAATGTACTGAGAGTTTTGGCTCAAATCTGTGTTTGCGGACGGCTCACGCATTTTCCTTGCTTTCTTATGTGCCGCCCTGTCGGCTCTGATTGCGGCGGATTTTGCGGAACGGTTATTTCCCGAACTTTTACCGCCCTTGAAATTATTCTGCGGTTTGGATTTATTTTTCTCCGCATATCTTTGACGTTTGCCCTTTATAGCACCCTTATTATTTTTCACGCTATCACCTCTTATATTCTAAAAGAAGCCGTCAAACCACCTGTTGACAGCTTCCCACAAATTTTACTGTATATCCGACACATCGACATTCTTGAATCCTCGTTTTCGGAATAATTAAAGGACTCCTCGGCAATAACGGTGCTGTCCTCACTGAACGCAAGCACCCAGATTTGACCCTTTTCCATTGTATCGTAGCCGTATGTAACCATAACTTTTTCACCGTTCATTCTGTAAACGCAATTCTGAATTTTGCCGTCCTCCTGAAACGTGAAAACAATTTCATCATTGCTCGGGTCTTCGGCAGTCATATCAACAGAAACAATGTTTGCAGGCGGTTCAAAGTTTTCTATCATCTTTTCGACCGACAAAGATTTACTGCCGTTATCCGACTGCTCTGTACTGTCATTTAAAGACGTTCCGTTATCGGTCGGCTGTTTGCTGTCACTGTCTGCCGTGTCGGACGAACACGCCGAAACCGACAGACAAAGTATTATTATACTTGCAAGCAAAAATATTTTTTTCATTATGTTCTCACCTCGGTTTAATATCGTTAAAGCACGGACTTACAGACAGCATTTTGCCCGATTTATTTCACTCGAAAATTTTAACCTTTTTTACGGGGCAGATATAAAATCCTATCGACCTGAACTCATTCATAAATCACTCCGCCTTTTCAACTCTTCCGAACTCGTCAAACGGATAAATTCTGAACTGAACTTTGCCGATAATATTTTCGTTTTCGATTAATCCGACTTCGTTATAACGGCTGTCCTTGGAGATAGGTCTGTTGTCACCGAGTACAAAGACAGTACCCTCGGTAACTTTCATCGGGAACTGAGCGTCACCCTCCGCAACTGTTTTACCGTTGATGTACGGTTCATCGAGAACAATGCCGTCAACGATAACCTCGCCTGTTTCGGAGTTGATATCGACAGTCTGACCGCCGACAGCGATAACACGCTTAACAAGAGCCTTGTCAAGCTCCGCACCGTGACTGATAACAACGATGTCGCCGACCTGCGGTTCATAATTAAGACCCGTGACAATAACCTTGTTGCCGTCCTGCAAAGTCTGGAGCATAGACGAACCGTCAACGTCAACAAGACGGAAGCAGAAAGTCATAACAAGAATGACGATTACGAGAGCGAAAAGGAAAGCGGAAACCCAATCAAAAAGACCGCTGATAAAGCTTGACGGACTATCCTTTCTTTTTTTCTTTTTTGAATCGGAAGTATCCTCTTCGGAGAGTTCTCTTTCGACGGGGTCGTCGTTAAAATTTACAGTAGCGAGGTCGGGGACATTCTCCTCCGAAATATTATCCTTTTCCTGCTTTTTAGGCTCTTGCACCTTATCAAACACCTTAGTATCCATTCCCAAAACTCCTTTTTATTTTTATACTCAAGGTTAATAATATTTACCGATTTTCACTTTTCTCTGCTAAATCAAGCGAATAGTGAAGAAAATTTATAATTTTAAGAGGAAATCGGAATTTACATATATATTAAATTTTCAACTTCTAATTCCTCATTTTATTATATCACATTTGTTATGGAAATACTATTTATTTTTTGAAAATTTTCTTAAAATTTTTCCGAGCGGACAGAAAAGAAATTCCCGAATATTTTTATTCTCTATTCTTTAATTCCCCAACAATCAAACAAAGAAAGACCAACTTTCGACTATCAAAAACATAATTACGCATTACGCATTACGCATTACGCATTAAACAAGCATTACGCATTAAATAAGGAGGGACTCTCGCCCCTCCTTATACCGTCAAAACTGTAACGCAGAATTAGTTCTTAACGATTTTCTCTTTAACCTTAGCAGCCTTACCAACTCTGTCACGGAGATAGTAAAGTTTAGCTCTTCTTACCTTACCGTGTCTGATAACCTTAACGTCCTTAACGTTGGGGCTGTGGAGTGGGAAAACTCTCTCTACGCCTACGCCGTAAGCTACACGTCTTACTGTGAAAGTTTCAGCTACACCGCTGCTCTTTCTTGCGATAACAGTACCCTCGAAAGCCTGAATTCTCTCTCTGTCGCCCTCACGGATATTTACGCTTACTCTTACAGTGTCGCCTACTCTGAACTCGGGAACTTCTGCCTTTACGGAATCGGCAGCAATTAACTTCAATGCATCCATTTTTTAAATCCTCCTAAATTTTACGGACATTCGTACTCTACAGGATTGAAGTAAGCTCCTGCAAAACAGAGGACTGTCCTCTTCATTGTTCGGCATATCGCCGGGCAGTGAAACGCATTGCCCCAAAACGGCAACGGTTCAAATGCGTTAGTATTATACCATATCCGAAAAAGAATTTCAACTGTTTTTCGGAAATTATTTCAATCTTTTTTGCAGGCGGACAACGTCCGCAGGAAATTTGTGTCTGAAATAATTAATTTTTGGTCGGGTTCGTGAAGTATGAACAATGACTATCTTCACGTTCTGCCCGTCCCCACTTGGCGACAAATAAGGTTGTTTTTCCTCAAAAACTCTTGAAAGTAATCGGGTAACTCGGAATCAAAGAAAAGCTCCTCCTCGGATATCGGGTGAACAAACCCTATCTTCTTAGCGTGCAGACATTGACCGTTCAATGACGTTATCACCTTTGACGGTCCGTAAACGGAATCTCCTGCGACAGGGTGTCCGATATAAGACATATGTACTCTTATCTGATGTGTACGCCCCGTTTCAAGCTTCAAAGCAACGTGAGAAAATCCGTTGTTGTAATCTATAACCCTGTAATGCGTGACGGCATTTTTGCTGTTGTTCGGGGTAACGCACATCTTTTTGCGGTCGGTTTTGTGTCTGCCGATAGGTGCGTCTACAGTGCCAGTCGGGTCTTTGAGCTTTCCGTAAACCACGGCTTCATATTCACGGGTAAAGGAATGCTCCTTGATTTGCTCGGCAAGTCCTATGTGTGCCTTGTCGTTTTTGGCAACAATAAGCAGTCCGCTTGTGTCCTTGTCGATACGGTGAACTATCCCCGGTCGGAGAACTCCGTTTATCCCCGAAAGACTGTCCTTGCAGTGATACAAAAGTGCGTTTACAAGCGTACCCGAATAATTCCCCGGTGCAGGGTGTACAACCATACCTTTCGGCTTATTCACGACAAGCAGGTCGCTGTCCTCGTAAACTATGTCGAGGGGGATATTTTCGGGTTCTGTTTCAAGCTCCTTAGGCTCGGGTACATTCACAGTGATTAGGTCGCCGATTCGGGTTTTGTAATTCTTTGCGATATTTTTTCCATTGACGGTAACACTGCCGCTGTCAATAAGAGCTGCCGACGCACTTCGTGACAGCTCTTCAACATTAACACTTATAAACTTATCTATTCTCTCCCCGACAAGCTCGGGTTGAACGGTAAAACTATACTCCATACGCTATTCCGCCTTTTCCTCGGCAGACTCACGCCTTGCGATATTCTTCTTGCAGAAAAGCACCGATATTACAAGCAGCACCGCCCCCACTGTGATAAAATAGTCGGCAACGTTGCACACGGGCGAAAAGAACGAAAACTGCAAAAAGTCAACTACATAGCCACGGAAAATTCTGTCGATAAGATTTCCGACACCGCCGCCGAAAATCAGCACGACCGCCGCAAAGAAGAGTTTACCCTCGATTTTGTATTTAAAAAGTATATAGCCGAAAGCGGCGAAAATAAGCAGAGTTACAATGATAAAGAACCACTGTTTATTCTGCATAATACCGAAAGCCGCCCCACGGTTTTCAACGTATGTGAAATAATAAAAGTTATCGATAACGGTAATTGTACCCTTTGGTTTAATCACGTTGAGTGCGTACAGCTTTGTAAGCTGGTCGGCAGCGACTAAAACTATACCGATTATAATTGCAAGTATTGTCAATAAACTTCTCTCCTTTTTTTATTACTGTTCGGGAACTACTGCGAAGAAAACCAAATCTTCACTGCCGTTGTTTATCATCGAATGACTGTGACCCTTTGGGCAGTAGTGACATTCCCCCGATACGGCTTCTTCTGTTCCGTCGTCATACAGAAAATCCGCCTTGCCGCTGATTATATATATTATCTCGCTGTTTGTTTCGTGAGCGTGAAAACCAATCGACGAACCGGGTTCAAGTCTGCCGTACATAATTTTTCCGAGTTCGTCAACACGCATACGTGCGATAGTTTCGCCTTTGCCGCCTTTAAACTCGGGAAGTCTTGTTTCTTCCGTTTTATCAAAATTAATAATCATATGAAATCGCTCCTATATTATACTAAAGATTGAAAAGGATTACCATTTTAAAGTTTGGTCAAGCTTTTTAAAGCTTGCGGGGTGCAGGGGCAGAGCCCCGCTCGCTGACGAAACTAACTTGCAAAGAAAAGCAAACTACCCTCAGCGAAACTAAACAAACTATCAACAGCAAAATAACAAAAATAAAAACGAACATAAAAATAATTTCTTCCGATACAAACCAAAACAGGCAACAGCGAAGCGAATTGCCGGTCTAAGAAAGAAAAATGGTAAATCTTAATGCTTGCGAGTATAGAAATGAGAAATTTTTCTTTATTCTATAATCTCGTTTTTAGGTATTTGAAATCCAAATATTTGCAGGATTAAAAAACAGGTTTTCGTAATCATTGGCAAGCTCTTCAATAGCTTTACCCTCAATCAGTGCTTTGTATTCATCTGTCAAATAGTTGAGATGATTTTTAAAACTTTCGCTGCCGATAAAATCTTCTCCCTCTTCTGCCGCATACGAAGCCGCCTCCAGCAGGGCAACATACAGAAATTCGTCAAAGCTTTCCGCATAAATTTCCGGTGTATCGTAATCATCGTGATAATAGCACACAACTTTTGCGTTCTCCGTATCGTCCTCATAAAGAAAACAATACAAGTCCCCTCCGCCCGTCTGTGCAAACGGAAACAGCTTTACACCGTCCTTAAGGCGAACGTTTTCGTCCTCGCACTTCCACCTTATCCACTCTTTCAAATCCTCTGTTCGGGAAGATATTTCTTCAAAGGCAATCGGTTCGATATCGCAGTCAAACATCAAAAACTGTTTGGGGTCGTTAATGTATTTTTTCATAACGGCTTTGAACTCGTCCTTTGTGTATGAATCACGGTCAAGCTCCAGCCATTCCATAGCACCCGTGTTATAAATCTCGTGCCACTTTTTAGGGAATTTGAAATTGAGGTTGTTTTCAAGTTCCGAAAGTTTCATTTGAAATCTCCTTACAAAAAAGATGATTATTAATTTAATGATAACTGTAAAGTGTTTTACGGGTGTGAACAAACTGTAAATTTTCGGGAATTATACTTGCAAGCATTAACATTTATCACGTTTCTTTCTTCAACCGGCAATTCGCTACGCTGTTGCCTGTTACTGTAAAAAGAATGAATAAAAATCCGTCCTCGGAGTACTTTTAAAGTACCTTTGGACGGATTATAATTTTACTTAGTATACAAAATATTTTCTACTGTGTATTATCCTCAATCTTGTCCTTAGCGACCTTTAATAGATTTGCAATCCACTTCGGCATAATATCGGGATTGATAAGATAAAGATTTTCTGCAATCGATATGCACTCATTGAGTACTATGTAACAGCAAATAATCAATGCAAAAGGCAAATCGATGTCAAGAGTTAATCCCGCTTTAAAAAACAGCAGCGGAACAACATAATCAAGATAAATCCCGAACAGTAATCCCACAAGCAGGGCAATTTTTTTCCAAAAGCCTTTCCAGCCTTTTTTACTTGATAATCCCTCGCCTGTTGTCTTAGCCTTGATAACACCCGTCACGCTGTCGAAAACTATAGCAATACAAACAAACACAATCAGTAATCCGTACTGTTGATAAAAGGTCGCTGCAGCACCGCAAACAACGCTTACAATCCACTTAAACCGATTATCCATACAATATATAATTTTCACCCTTTCAAACAAAACCCGTCTAAAAACAGCCGCAGATTTTTGAAGCTTTTATGTTTACTTTCTCTCTGTGTAATCAAGCGAAATCCAGCCGTTTCTGCCTTTCTGAACGATTGTGTATACCTCGTTTTGCTTAACGGTATTCACAACGGGATAACTCGTGCCTGCACCCTGACGAACATTCAAAACATCTGCCGTAATCTTAACCGTATACGAACTTTCTGTTTTCGGATAAACAATATTACCTTTGCCGTCAAATACATAATATCCGCTGTTCTTGTCGGCAACAGACTTAGCACTGTCAAGGCTCTTATAAGCACCGATTTGTGATTTTGAATCACTCCACGATTTACGAACCCTATAGAGATTTTCTGTATTTGTTGTGGCTGTAACTGTTTGCGATGTATCGGACGTTGATGTTGAAGTACCCGTCAATTTTGCTTTGAACGCTTTCCAAGCGGAAACATCTCCGCTGTCCTCGTTCCAGCCGATAATTCCGGGACAATACTTTCCCGTAACGTCATAATGTCTGATTACCCTATCCGCAGGAATATTATAGGTCTGCATAAGGTACTTTGCAAGCTCAGCGGCTTTG
>CADCHW010000078.1 GCA_902801245.1 uncultured Ruminococcus sp. | reverse complement strand
GAGCTATCGTCCGAGAGAGCAACCGTGTTTGCGTTTGCGACAACCGCATTACTGTTATTATTGCCTGTTCCGCTTGAAGCAGAAGCAGATGTTTCGCTTGAACCGGTTGTGCTATGGTCGAAATAGCTTACACCTGCATAGAACGAACCGCCCGAGATAATCAGTGCCGCACAGATAGCCGCTACCGAAAGACCTACTTTCTTGCCCTTGCCGTTCTTTTTCTTCTTAGTGTTATTTGAAGAGGAAAAATCGTTCGGGGTGTAGTTAGAGCTTGCATAGGGGTTGCTGTAAGGGGTGTAGTTAGAGCTTGCATAGGGGTTGCTGTAAGAAGCGTTGCTCGGCTGCGAATACTGCTGTGAAGATGTTTGGCTATCATAGGAATAGGGGTTGTTGTATTGTGGTGTGTTGTTGTCCTGATTCTTAAAACCTGTATTGTAATCGTAATTGTTATCCATAATTAATATCCTCCTAAGCTTTTGCTTTTGTTTTTCTCTATGTGTATATTGTAACCCTTTAACTTAAAACGAACCTTAAGATTTACTATAAATTAACTTAAATTTTTTTTTTTTAACACGTGAAGATAGTTCTTCTGTAATCTAAGTTCATGAACCCGACCGAAAGTTTTTTTTCGCACGTGAAGTTTTTTTTCGCACGTGAAGTTTTTTTTCGCACGTGAAGATAGTCTTCTGTAATCTGAATTCACGAACCCGACCGAAAGTTTTTTTTAATGAGGAAGTTTTCGGTTACTCTACTCACAGTTTATTTTAAACAATAAAATAAACCAATCAAACTTAAATAAAGTAATAAAAGTCGAACTATAAAATATGTATGATCTTTGACACTTTCCTGCGGATGTTGTCCGCCGTTGTCCGCACAATAATCACTTACATAATATTTTTTATCAATAAACTTTAAAAAATAACAAAAAGATATTCCAAATTCTCAAAAATATGGTATAATAACAATATAACATATTTTTGAGAAAGGTTGAAAATTAATATGAGCAACAAAGACCAAAAATTTATAGATATGAATATAACCCACCGACGTGTGTCATTAATCGACGGCACTCGTCCCGTAGTCGATACTAAAGCTATAGTCGGGTTCTGCCACTATTTAATACATAAAGGATATGTCACCGTCACATTACTTCAAAAACACGAATGTCTTGAAAAAAAATGCCCCTATCTCGAAAAATTTGACGCTTACCCTTTTTGGGCAAAATACGAAGCCCGTGAAAAACAAAAGGCTTCTATCAAACAGGCTAAGAAAAACCGCCTTTTGCAGGAAAAAATCCAAAAGGAAAAGGCTGACGGTAAAACGGACAGCCTTAAAAGTATTGCTCAGAATCTTGCAGATAAGCTGGATTATAATATTATCATAACCCGTGTAGCTTATGATAAGAATTCCGAAAGTCAAGACAGCTTTATTGTCTACTATGTGTCAAAATATTCCTATAATGATTGGTATAAATTTCTTGAAATTGTAAAGGTGCTGAATAATTGCCACGGGGGAAAATATATGCTCCGACACGTAAAACTCCCCGACGGAAATTATGCCACCTTATCCGACTGGAAAAATCGCCGCAATTAATTCTTTGCCTGCTCAAGTGCATCGTTTACGGCTTTCTTAATAGCATCGGAGGAAATTGTGGATTCGCTTACCGCATCGATATCATCGGTTGACTGCTTATCGAGAATTTGCGGTACAATCTTATCTTTTGCCTGCTCAAAGTACCACATATCGTCTTCAAAGGCTTCAACATCAATTTTTGTAATTACGTCATTCTCAATTGTGACTTTTACAACCAAATCATATTCATAATTAAATGCTTTAGCTTCGTATGTGCCGTCACGGTACTTTGACTGTACAACAGGCTCTTCCGGCTCCTGCACAACAGGCTCAGGCTCGGGGGTCGGGGTCGGTTCGGGTTCTTTCACCGATACAACTTCCTCACGGCTTGAAACGTTGTTGTTATTATTCTGATTTGTGTTAGTGTTTGTATTGGTATTTGTGTTTGCTCTGCTTGTTGTTGTATTTGCGGCAGTGTTATTATTGCTGCTTGTGCTTGCTTTACTTGCAGTATTTGCGGCAGCAGTATTCGACTTGCTCGCTGTGTTTGATTTCAAGGCGGTGCTATTGTTGGCAGCCGTCTTGCTTGCAGTGCCTGAATTACTGTTTGTGTTGACAGCTGCGGACTTGCTGCTTGTACCGCCGCTTGTTTTGTTTGAGCCTGATGAACTGCTGCTCTTTTCGTCTTTATTATTCTCTGTTTTGCTCTCTGTTTGGGATTTTGTCTGAGTATTCTTGGAACTTGTATTTGACGAAGTTTTCTTTGATGATGTACTTGAAGAATTGCTTGATGTCTTTTTATCGGTGTCGGTGCTTTTCTTTGAAGAGGAATTTGAAGCTGTTTCCGTGTCCTGCTGTTTGTTCTCGGAAACATCTTCCTCGTCCGCTGCAACGTCTTCACTGATTTGTTCGTCTTGGATTTCGGCTGTACCGTTATCCTCTCCCTGAGCGGAAATACTTTCCGTATTGGAATGCTTTATCTCTGCATTTGCAACAGGTTCACTAACCTCTTTCAAGTTCTGTGCATACGGAATAAACACCAATGCACAAACAGCCGCCATAAGTGCAAAGCCTGCCGAACCAAACGAAATACTTATTGTCTTTCCCGATTCCTTATGCTTTTTGAGAACTGCCTTGCTTATACGCATAGCAGCATAAGTAATGAACACAACGCTGTACACTATAACATTTATCATTTTTTCCTTATTGCCCTTTTGTGCGGCAGGAAGATACGCTAAAAGAATATGCAGATATATAAGTCCGTAAAAAACATAGGCTGCACGCTGAATATTTTTCCAGCGTTTCGGCTTCATTTTACTTCTGATTTTCTTAAACGAAATCACGGCAAGCGGTATCATAATCAAAAGCATAACAGCGGAGAAAATGATAAACACAAGCTGTGCCGCCGGAAATGAATCGGGTGCTTTAATCAATCTTGTAATATATATTTTACCGTAATTAAATCCGTGAATAAGTATTAATATTGAAGCTATAATTGAAAGCTGGGCACGAACGGGCATAAGCTTTTTCATAAGATACGAACCGTTCTTAACAGCACCTGTAAACATTACAATTACAAACAAAGCAGTTGCCAACGTACCTTTTGTAAACATAGCGACTATATAATTTTTAACAAAGTCGTTTGCGTTTTTGAAATCGAAAACGCAGAAAAACAAAGCAAGCACCGCCGCACCGATATAAAATGCCTGCGGAGCTTTTCGCATAGCTTTATCACAGAACATTGCAATCAAAGCAGCAATGACGAATGAGATTATAAATAACATTTTGGTATAAGTCCTCCTTTTTATGAACAAATACGGCTATCTCAAAGGACAGCCGTATTCGGTGTTATTGCAGATTAAAATATAAATTTGCCGCCGAACTGTACGTGAAGCGACTTTTTTAATTTTTACTTTCTGTCCCCAACCGGATAGTTAATTATTAAAATCAATTTTCGGTCGGGTTCGTTAAGTAAGAATAAAAATAACTATCTTCACGTGTTTCCTGCGGACGTTGTCCGCTGTTGTCCGCAAAATTAATCAACGTTAATTTCTGTGCCAACATTCTTATTGCTGTCATCAGTAAGCTTAACGGAATATCTCAAAACAGCGAGAGCGTCGTCACTGAGAACCTTGCCGTCATTATTTACGTCTGCAAGCTTAGTCTGTTCATCGGAGAGATTTTCAAGATTAACGGAAGCTCTGAGAATATACAAGCTATCCTCGGAATCAATCTTTCCGTCGCCTGTTACATCACCTACAAGACCTGTCTTCTTAGGCTCTTCCTTTGTGGAAATCGTAAACGTAAGCTCCGGATAACCTGCTGCCGTAACCGTAATGTTGAACTCACTCTTATTCTCTGTATCAAATACAGGGTTGTTTCTGCTCTTTGCTTCCAAATTAATCTTACCTGTTTCGGGGTCGATAATTGCAACTGCACCGTGACCCGCAGCACTGTAAGATGTATCGTCAACCTTTACGGCTGTAAGACTTGCAAGATATGCCTTGAAATCCTCGTCGGAAGCATTGTCTGCAACAAGTGAGATACTGTCGTTGTCATACTTAGCTACAGCCTTATCTGTTGAAAGAACAAATGCTGTGGAAAGGTCTGCATACTTTCCGTCTTTATCGGAAACTGTCAATGTGTAAGAACCTGCTTTAGCGTTCTTGAAAGAAAGTGTGCCGTCAGCATAAGAAGTGTCAAGACCCGAAACCGCATACTCTGCATTGTAATCCTCGGGAAGTTCCGGCTTAACAGTAACCTTAGTTGAAGTATCATCAGCCTTTGCATCTGCCACTGTTACAACGCTTGCAGCCTTAACGGGAACATATGCGTCTACGGTGTAGTTTGTGATACCCTTATCTGTGATATAAGTAATCTCTTTAATTGTGTCACCCATAATAGACTTATAATGCTCAGGTGCAAGAGTATTGCCGTGTGACTCTGTAGTCTTAATGCCGCTGCTCCAAGCAAACTGGAATGACTTCTTCCAGATATTTTCAAGGTGACGCAAGCCGTACTGTGTACCATCATCTGTTGTAACGATAATACCGTAAACAGTGCCGTCAATTGTAGTATTGGAGATATCAATCTGATAGTCGCCGTACTTGCTGTTTGCTGACAATGTGTACTCAACATTGTCTACATCTGTAACAGTACCCTTAACGGCTGAGAAAGAATACTTGCCCTCGCTGTCAACTGTAAGAGTTTTGTAAACTGACGGAGTTTCCTCAAGAACTGTGAAGTAGTAGTCATCATTTTTGCTGTCTGCATTCTTGAGCTTTGCGTAATCTTCCTTGCTAACCTCAACAGGGAACGAAACACCGAGAATCTGACCGCCGCCGTTTTCGTTTGCCTCTGTGAAATATGTGCCGCCGAATGTTTTCCACTTGCTCGTGGTAGCGGAAGTTACCGCATCTACCGCAGCATCATTTTTTACGTCTGCCTGATAAAATGTGTTGTACGGAATGTTCATTGTAACGAATGAAACTTCGCTGTCCTTTGTAACTGTGAATTCGCTGTCGGGATAGCCTGTTGCCGTAACCTTAACCGTGAACTCTGTCTTATCGGCAGCGAAAACACGGCTGCTGCCATTCTTAACAGTTAAGTCAAGCTTGCCGTTATCACCGATAATCTTAACTGCACGCTTGCCTGAAGCTGTGTAATCCGTTCCGTCAACCGTCACTGTTGAAATACTGCTAAGATAATTCTTGAACTCGTCCTCGGAAACGTCTGTATCTGCAACAAGTGATTTGCTGTCATCATTATACTTAGCTACAGCCTTATCTGTTGAAAGAACAAATGCTGTGGAAAGGTCTGCATACTTGCCGTTTTTATCGGAAACTGTGAGTGTGTAAGTTCCGGGAACTGCGTTCTCATAAGAAAGTGTGCCGTCCTTATAATCCGACTTAAGACCCGAAACTGCATACTCCGCCTCGAAATCCTCGGGGAGTTCGGGGGTTACTGCAACCTTTGTTGAAACGTCCGTTACCTTAGCATTTTCAACCGATACGGCACTTGTTGTCTTAGTGGGAACATAAACATCTACGTTATAATTTGTAACACCGTTCTCCGTAACGTACGTAACAGTCTTAATGGTTTTGCCCATAATGCTCTTGTAGTGGTTTGGAGCAAGAGTGTTGCCGTGCGACTCTGTAGTTACAATGCCGCTGCTCCACGCAAACTGATACGGCTTCTTCCAGATATTTTCAAGGTGACGAAGACCGTACTGTGTGCCGTCCTCTGTTGTGAGTACAATGCTGTAAACGGTGCTGCCGTCTATAATATTCTGGTCCTTAAACTCAAACTGATAATCGCCGTACTTGCTGTTTGTTGACAATGAAACTTCAGCATTGTCTACGGTTTTAACAGTGTCGTTGACAAATGAAGAGAAGTTGAAATTGCCGTCTTGGTCAAGTGTGAGAGTTTTGTAAACGGACGGAGTTTCTTCAAGCTCTGTGAAGTAGTAGTTATCGGAAGCATTCTCCGCATTTTTGAGCTTTGCGTAATCCTCCTTGCTCACCTCGACAGGGAACGAAACACCGAGAATGTCGCCGCCGCCGTTTTCGTTCGGCTCTGTGAAATATGTGCCTTTAAATGTTTTCCACTTGCTTGTTGTAGCGGAAGTTACCGCATCTACCGCAGCATCATTTTTTACGTCTGCCTGATAAAATGTGTTGTACGGAATGTTCATTGTGATGAAAACAGAATCATCTTTTTCATCTGCAAACGCACTTACCGGAAATGAAGAAACAATCATTGCGGCAGTGATTGCAAGGCTTACAAGCTTCTTGCTTTTTTTCATGTTTTACCTCAACCTTTC
>CADCHW010000077.1 GCA_902801245.1 uncultured Ruminococcus sp. | reverse complement strand
GTATTTCCCTCAACTACATTATATCATAAATCATTAGCGAAAGCACCTTTTCATAACCCTATTGGTGCCTTTCGCAGAAAGGCGGTTTATAATAATGAATAAAAATTCCAATATTTTCGTGTTGATTGTTAGTTTGATTTCTTTCTTTATTTTATTCTATTTTTGTATTGTTTATCAGATTAGACAATCTGTATTAGAGCCGGAAGAGTTAGTTCTTTATTTGATGCTTTTTCCAGTACTACTTACTCCGGTTTATGCAGCAATACACGGAATTCGTGAAGATATAAACGAATCTCGCATTTTAAAGGCTAAAGATAGAGCAAAAGAATTAAATTTTGCAATAGAAAATAGAATAGTTGGTATTAAGGAAATAACGAACTTAATTGAAGAGGATTATAAAAATGAGATTAAGTTTAGGAATTTATTACAATTGATAGACAGCTGTTCAAGTAATAGTGATATAACGTCCTATTATTACAGTAAGGCGAAAGAAAAAAATAGTTTGTTGTTTGAGAGGATTCGTGATTTTAGTAACAAGTATCATTTGGATATTGGCAATGACGAGTTGTCGTTAGAAGAGGTTACAGAAAAATGTGAGAAACTCAAAATAGAATACGAAAGCTTAATGTATAATGGAGAAATTAACAAATCGAATTATCAAAAGATAAACCAACTATACAAAAAGTATTGTATGGATAATAGGAGCGTGAACAAATGAGTGGTCCCAAAACTTCATACTATTCACCTATAGCTGAGATGAAGCGAGCTCGTCAATATGCAAAAGACCTTGAAATAAAAACCAAAGCTGCTTATTCTCAAAAAGAGAATAAGCGTAAAGAGGTTATGAGCCTTGTTGCCGAACTTGATAATATCATTAAAAGGGCAAAGTTTATTTTAATGCAGTCCTATAAAAATATCAATTCCTTGCAGTCTGCTTTGACACTGCAAAAAAAGGCTGCCGACTTCGCAAACAGTACTGTCAATTCAACTGTTGGCAGCGGTCTTGGTGTTCTTACGGGTGAGGTTTCCAAACTGAGTGATTTTGAAAGACAGCTGTCAAGACAGGTCGGTGTTCTGTCCAAACAGCTTAGTACTGCCGAATCCGAGTATAAATCGGAACTTAACGATACAATAAGCAAAGGCTTCACTTTGTCCTTTGACAATATCGTTTTCGATAACAGAGCGACTTCAGCCGCTAAGAAAGATTTGTACATATCAAAAATCAACGATACCTTAAGCGAGATTTCATCTTTCAAATTGACTGCCGAACTTATGGAAAAGCTGGAGGTCTTAAAGAAAAAAGCCGCCGAGATAAAAAGTGTCGATTTTCTTGAGAGCTTTTATTCGCTTTCCGTACTTCCGCTTTTTAAGAAATGTAAGAGATATAATACTTTGTATGAGGAATACGGCGAAGAATACGAACGCCTTATTGAAGAGTATAAAATCATTGCGGAACAGTTGGGCGAAAAGACAAAAAATATTCCGCTTTCCGAAAGGGCTGTTGATGATTTAACCGCAGAAATAAGTCGGCTTGAAGCGGTTCTTATTGCCGATGAAGAAAAAGCCTATATCAGCAAATGTGTTGATGAAGTTATGCTTGAAATGGGTTACAGCCTTATTGGCAGCCGTGAGGTTACAAAAAGGAGCGGTAAGCATTTCACGAATGAATTATACCTTTTTGATGAGGGTACAGCGGTGAATGTTACAAAAGCCGATAACGGTCAGATAACTATGGAACTCGGCGGACTGGACGGCAGCGACAGACTTCCCGACGACAGCGAGATCCGCAAGCTTGCAGACGAAATGACAGCTTTTTGCAATGATTATAAGAAAATCGAGCAAAAGCTTAGTGAAAAGGGAATAGTTACTAATCACATATCCCTGCTGCCGCCCGATGAACAGTATGCACAGATTATAAATACCAACGATTACGAAATGAATTCCGATGTTGAAAATTTTTCGGCAGAGGAAAAAGGAAAACAAAACATCAGTACGAACGGAGTATTAAGGTATGGAGAAGTATAAGGTTTGCCCGGCTTGCGGTTGTCACAACGAACCGACGGTTATTGAGTGCATTGAATGTGAAGCAGACTTAATGAGTGTGCCTGTTGTTGACGAAAAAACGGAAAAGGCGGCGGAGAACACAAAAACATCAGTAGGCACGGCTATGATAAGGCTTTGCGACTGCGGTGCGAAAAATCCTGCCAATGCGAGAAAATGCGGAAGCTGCGGAGAGGATATCACCGACATTACGCCTACTCCCGACGCAGCCGATGAAATTACACATTACACACTGACTGCACTTGATGACGATTACTCATATGAGGTGAATGAGGGCAGTACCGTAATCGGAAGAGAAAGCGGTATGCAGGATTACCTCGGCAGAAAGACATTTGTCAGCAGAAAACACGCTGAATTTCTCCTCAAAGATGATAAGCTTAGTGTGAAAAATTTCAGTCAAACTAACTTCACATACATCAATAATGAGAAAATCGGCAATGAATTCACCGAACTTCACGACGGAGATATTTTAAGTCTTGGCGGTATTGATAAAAACGGCTCACGGCAGCAGCAGGCGGCATATTTTCTTGTGAGGATAGGTTGATGTATATAGCGAGAATATTATATCCTGTAAAGGTACTTGGACCCGGATTGAGAATAGGTATTTGGTTTGACGGCTGTAAGCATAAATGTAAGGGGTGCAGTAATCCGGAATTGTGGGAGTTTCAAGAGAGATACAGAACATCGTCTAATGTTGTAATAAATCTTATTGAAAAAATCGCTGAAAATAATATTGTGGACGGATTTACCCTTACGGGCGGCGACCCGTTGGAACAGCCCGAGGCACTTCGTGTTCTTCTTCCCAAACTAAAGAAAATCAATGCGGATATTCTTATGTATACAGGATATGAATATAAAACCGTTGTTGACAAGTACAGTGATATATTTCAGAATATCACTGTACTGATAGACGGAAAATATATAGAGGAACGCAATAACAATTGTATTCTGCGTGGTTCGGATAATCAGAATATTTATATTTTAAATGATGACTATAAAGAAAAGTACAAGCATTATCTGAACACCGCAAAAAATCAAATACAGAATTTCACATCAAATGACGGAATAATTTCCGTAGGCATACACAGACCCGATTACAATCGGACACTAAAAAATCTGATAAAAGAAAAAGGATTGGAGGGAACAGAGTGAGTGATTATATTCCTAAATGGCACAGGGAGCTTGATATATTCGATAAGATTAAACCGATGATTATTCTTGAGGGGAATATTTTTGACAATTATCAATACCCGATTGATGGCAGTATTCAAAAAGGAAGTATATTACGATTAACCCAGTATCTGCATTATTATTTTAAAGACGAGGGTTATCAAAACATAGTATTTTTTGACAGTATACGTGGTTTTTACAATAATTGCGAGGATGGCTATATTGACAGTTTTGCACAGCTTGTTGAGGCTCAAACCGAAAACGGATATATCAGAGCGGATTTTAAAGGCAGAAATGCCACAGCGGCAGGACTTGTGAGAAATGCCGTTACACAAAATAAATCTTCCGCTGCGGTGGTGCTTGATTTTGCATCGAGATATATTTCCTCTCCGAACAATATGGAGCAGTCGGAAATAGATGGATTTACAACGCTTTTACAGGCATCTCTTGAAAGCAGGGAAATCAGAAACGGCAAACAAGTATTGAAAAATATTGTTGTGCTTTTGGTGAATAAAGTGAACGATTTGCCGGCGTGGTTTTATCTTGAAAACCCAAATGTTAAAACAATTATTCTTCGTACTCCGTCAAAAGAGGAGAGAGAACAGTTCATTAAAGGTGCAAACTTCTTTTCATTTTTCTCCGCTGAAATCAACCGCAGTGAGAAAGAATATTACACCGAACACGGCAATGAACTGGAAAAAATTCAAGATAAATTCATAACATTGACAGAGGGATTTACTTTTACCGAGTTGAATGGTTTAAGGCGGCTTTGCAAGAATCGCAATACGCATATCAAAGATATGTGCAGTGTTATTGACCTTTATAAATTCGGAATCACAGAAAATCCGTGGGACAGCGTAAGCTATGAGAAAATGAAAACGGCATACTCGGATTTTGCGAAGAGGGTTAAAGGTCAGGAGCAGGCACTTACAAAGACGTTGGACGTAATAAAGCGAGCCGTCACAGGAATGGCAGGCTTGCAGCATTCGTCACATTCAAAGCCTAAAGGAATTTTGTTTTTTGCAGGTCCTACCGGTACGGGTAAAACCGAAACAGCGAAGACTTTGGCAGAAAAGCTTTTCGGTGATGAAAGCAGCTGTATACGCTTTGATATGAGCGAGTACGGTCAATCGCATAGTGACCAAAAGCTTTTGGGAGCACCTCCGGGATATGTAGGCTATGAAACAGGCGGACAGCTCACAAATGCGGTTAAGAACAATCCTTTTTCGATACTTCTTTTTGACGAGATTGAAAAAGCTCACCCCACTATTCTTGATAAGTTCCTGCAAATTTTAGAGGACGGAAGAATGACCGACGGTCAGGGCAACACTGTTTATTTTTCGGAAACGATTATTATTTTCACAAGCAACCTCGGTATTTACAGTATTGATGAAAATAACGCACGGTATCAGAATGTTAATTCCGATATGAGTTACAGTGAAGTGCAGGAAAGAGTCAGACGTGGCATTGAGGACTATTTTAAACTTCAACTCGGTCGCCCCGAAATTCTCAACAGAATAGGCGAAAATATAGTAGTCTTTGATTTTATCAGGGAAGAGGCGGCAATTGAGATACTTGAAAGTCAAATTAATAAAATACGACAGACTTTGAAAACCGATAAAAACATTGAGGTCGAATTGTCGGAAAGTGCATTTGACACTCTGAAAAATGCCGCCCTTTCAAATCTCGATAACGGCGGCAGAGGTATAGGAAATATTGTTGAGAGTATGCTTATCAATCCATTGTCGAGGTATATGTTTGACAATGAGATTTTCACGAACAGAAATATTACTATTCGTGAGATAAAAACGGATAATTCTCAATGTGATATTGAGTGTGATATATTTTAAGGCGGTGACAGTTTGAAGATTAGCGTTGCTGTATCAAAGGGTACAGGGAAAATGGAATGCGAGGATAATGTTCTTGTAGGTGACAATATTATTAACGATACAACAGGAGAGTATGATTTTTCTGAGCCTACTGTTATTTGTGTGGCGGACGGTGTCGGCGGAAACAAAGGCGGCAGGGCGGCAAGCGAATTTTTGCTGAGAGCCGTTGCAAGTGAAAATCTCTTTAATCTTGATGAAATCGAGATTAAAAACAGTCTTGTGAAAATTAATGCCCGACTTATTGAATATGCGGCGGACATCAAAGGCAAAGAGAATATGGCAGCTACCTTGACCGGATTTATTGCAGACAATTCGAGGGTGGTTTGGTTTCATTCGGGGAATACAAGATTGTATATTTTACAGGGGTGTTATTTAAAACAAATAACTGCCGACCAGACTACATATCAAAGGCTGATGAATTTCGGAAACAGTGCCGCCGCCGAAACATGTAACAAAAATGAAATAAACGGCTGTTTTGGCGGCGGTGACGAACGGTATCTTTTACAGTTGAAAACGGGAGTTTTGGAATTGTGCGGCGGCAGCTGTTTTCTTATGACTTCCGACGGTGTTCACGAATATGTGGATATTGATACTTTGGAGGATATTCTTAATCAAGACGAATCCGACATTGATATAGCCGCACGAATGATTGAGAAAGCATCAGAGAACGGCTCGACAGATGATAAGTCTGTTGTGATTGTTCGCTGCTGAGAGAGGAGAGTGAATACAAATGACCGAAAATGAGGAATTAAAAAAACGAATTGAGGTTTTGGAAAAGAAAGTTGAATTGTTGGAGAAAGCTTTTGCAGCGATTGGAAATGTAAATCGTTCAAAAGAGCTTGAGGAAACCATTCAAGGTTATTCAAGAGCATTAAAGCTTGTTGAATTGCTTGATTCGGCAGACAACAGTACAAATAAGTCTTTTGATGTTGACGCTTTTCAAAGAAAGTACGAGGAAGATTGAGATTGACAAGCAGATTAGGGCAGCCGCAGCGGCTCAGGAAAATGTTAATGTTGATGATTTTTCTTATGAGATTATAGATAGTTCGGAAATTAATAATAGAACTGTTAGTTCTGGAACGAGAATGTTTCATAATCCTTTCAATGAGCCTAATGTTAATTCTTCAATACATGAAAAGATAGCTCGGATAACATCATTTAATGGTTGGGAAGTTAAAAAAATAGTAATTCCCAATAGTATTCAAGGGTATCCTGTTGGAGCGATTGCAGCCAATGCATTTGAGGGGTTAGACGTTGAATCTGTTTTGTTGTCTGATACGGTTAAAGTTATCGGTAATAATGCTTTTTATAACTGCAAAAAGCTAAAGGAAGTTACTTTCGGAAAAGGTATAGAAAAAATTGGTGCTCTTGCTTTTTGTTATTGTAATCAATTAAGCAAAATTGTACTGCCGGACAGTTTGAAATCAATAGGTAGTAGTTGTTTTTCACATACTGCATTGAAATCTATTTCTTTACCCAGGGAGGTAGAAAAGATAGACTATGGATGCTTTAGTGATTGTAATAATTTGAGTACAGTGTATATGTCGG
>CADCHW010000076.1 GCA_902801245.1 uncultured Ruminococcus sp. | reverse complement strand
GTAAGCGAACGCATATTCCAGCGAGTTTCATTCAAATCTTTTAACGGGTGATATTTTTTAGAAGCAAAGCCGAACAGCCAATGTCCCGACGGATAAGTCGGAATATGAGCCTGATACACCTTTGCAAGCGGAAACGTTTCAACGATATTCTTATGAGCCCTTTGACAAGCCGCTGCGTCCTCGGGATAGAACGGACTTTCGTGCTGATTAATCAATATACCGTCCTCTTTCAAAGCCTTGAAACAATTGCCGTAAAACTCCTTTGTGAAAAGACCCTCACCCGGACCGAACGGGTCTGTGGAATCGACAATAATCAAATCGTATTCGTTCTCCTTAAACCGCACGAAACGCAAGCCGTCCTCGTAGTGAATTTTAAGCCTAGGGTCGTCAAATCGGCAGGCAGTCAAGGGCAGGAACTTCTTGCAGACCTCCACAACAAGGGGGTCGATTTCAACCATATCAATACTTTCAATTTCGGGATAACGAACAAGCTCCCTTATAACACCGCCGTCGCCTGCACCGATAACAAGCACCTTTTTCACATTCGGGTGAACCGCCATAGGCACATGGGTAATCATTTCGTGATAAATAAACTCGTCCTTTTCGGTAAGCATCATATAGCCGTCAAGGGTAAGGAATCTGCCGAACTCGGGCGATTCAAAAACATCTATTCTTTGAAATTCACTTTTGCCGCTGTACAATTGTTTATCAACACGAATTGAAATTTGTACATTTGGCGTATGATTTTCCGAAAACCAAAATTCCATTTTTTAAAAACTTCCTTTTTGAAAAGATTTAACATTTAAAGTTTGGTCAAGCTTTTTAAAGCTTGCGGTTTCCAAAGGCAGAGCCTTTGGTCGCTGACGCAGCAAATTCGCAAAGAAAAGCAAACTACCCTCAGCGAAATTAAATAAACTTTCTGTAGAAAAACAAATCAAAGCAACCCTTAAAATAATATCTTTCGGTTAAAACTAAAATAGGCAACAGCGTAGCGAATTGCCGGTCTAAGAACGAAAACCGCTAAATCTTAACTCTTTCGAGTATATTTAATTTGGGTTGCTTTACTATATTGAAAATTACAAATAAAAACCTACACCAAAACATTAAGCCTGTTTACATCAGGGTCTTCCGAACCTGTCAGACTGCAACCCTTTTCTTTCGCATACTTTATATAATCAAGTATTTCCGCCGTAACAAGCTCACCCGGAGCTAAAATCGGAATCCCCGGCGGATAACACATAACAAACTCACTGCAAACTCTGCCCTTAGTCTGTTCAATCGGCAGCGACTCTTTCTGTGCATAAAAAGCCTCCTGAGGAGTTGCTTCGACAATCGGGTCAATATACTCTTGGTGCATCATACCTGCACCGTTTTTGCCGTAACGTCTGCGAATTTCCGACAATGCACTTACCAATCTTTCAATATCTCTCTGTCTGTCGCCTACGGATATATACGCAAGGAAGTTGCCCAAATCACCGAACTCAATCTGAATATCGTATTCGTCACGCAAAAGACTGTAAACCTCAATTCCGGCAAGTCCGATATCCAAAGTATTGACCGACAGTTTCGTAACGTCAAAGTCAAAAATACTCTCACTGTTGATAAGCTCCTTTGAAAAAGCATAATAACCGCCGATTGTATTAATTTCATCACGGGCATATTGTGCCATTTTGGCAACTCTGCCGTAAACCTCTCTTCCACGGAGAGCGAGGTTTCTTCTTGAAATATCAAGGCTTGACAAAAGCAAATACGAACCGCTTGTAGTCTGTGTAAGATTTATAATTTGACGAACGTGTCCCTCCGACATTGCCGAACCTATAAGCAAAAACGAACTTTGCGTAAGACTTCCGCCCGATTTGTGCATAGATGCCGCCGCCATATCCGCACCTGCCGCCATTGCCGAAATAGGCATATTATCGCCGAAATAAAAATGTGTGCCGTGAGCCTCGTCCACAAGGCAGAGCATATTATTTTTATGAGCCAAATCTACAATCGATTTCAAGTCGGAGCAAATACCGTAATAGGTCGGGTTATTGACCAGAATAGCCTTTGCATCGGGATTTGCCTTCATAACCCTTTCAACGTCCGAAAGCCGCATACCGAGAGGAATACCAAGCCTATTGTCACAAAGCGGGTCAACATAAACAGGCACAGCACCGCAAAGCACCAAAGCACCCATAACGCTTTTATGAACATTTCGGGGGAGAATAATTTTCTCACCTCTTTTAACGCTTGACAGCACCATAGCCTGAACGGACGAAGTAGTGCCGCCTACCATTAAAAATGCGTGAGCCGCCCCGAAAGCCTCCGCCGCCAGAATTTCCGCATCTCTGATAACGGAAACGGGGTGACAAAGATAATCGAGCGGTTTCATGGAGTTTACATCTATACCAACGCATTTCTCGCCGAGGAAAGCCGTAAGCTCGGGATTTCCTCTTCCTCTTTTATGTCCTGGAACATCAAACGGAACAACACGTTTTTTACCAAATTCAACCAATGCTTCATAGATAGGAGCATTCTCTTGAGATAAAGCCATAATCAAGCCCTCCCATTAAAAAATATTTTTTCCGCTGTAAATTTCAATCATTTCCTTTCGGATATTATCCATAATTTCAAGACGTTTTTTCGGCGGAAGTTCATATACATCTGTTTTAAAAAGATAGTTTTGCAAATCAATTTCTTTTAACATCATTTTTGTATGAAATATATTGCTGTCGTAAACATTAATATCAACCGCATCATAATTCATCAAAATATCGGGTGAGATATAATCCTGAATAGACGTAACCCTATGGTCAAGGAAAAGCTTTTTTCCGTTGACATCACGTGTAAAGCCACGAACTCTGTAATCCATAGTAATTATATCAGAATCAAAGGAGCTAATGAGATAATCAAGCGTTGAGAGCGGAGTAATCTCACCGCAAGTAGCAACATCGATGTCAACTCTGAAAGTAGCAAGGCAGGTTTCGGGGTGATACTCGGGGTACGTATGAACAGTAACGTGACTTTTATCGAGATGTGCAAGCTGAACACGCCCCGACGGCTTCATTGAACCCTCCGCAATAAGCACGGCAACAGAAGCCCCCTGAGGGTCGTAATCCTGTTTTGCAATATTCAGAACGGTAGCACCAATCATATCCGTAAGGGTTGTTAAAATATTGGTCAGACGTTCGGAATTATATTGTTCATCTATATAAGATATATAGTCACGCTGTTCACGGGCGGTTTTAGCATAACACACATCATAAATATTAAAGCTGAGAGCCTTTGTAAGATTATTAAAACCATAGAGTTTAAGTTTCTCCTCCATGACAATTCCCCCTCTTTACCAAAAAATAGCATATACACAAAAAGACGATGCAACCAACACTGCATCGCCCGTAAAATCTCCGAAATCACATATTAAAGATATATCAAAACAGATATGAAATTTCGACAGAGCCTATATAGCAAATACTACTTTTACTACTCTTATTGACCATTTTACAAGTTGATGCGAAAATCGCTTTGGTTAAAAATAACCAACCTATAAACGTGAGTTTCAATAACGGCGGAAAATATAAGAAGTCCGCCAATCGGCAGTTGACCCGGCTGTCCGTATGGCCTTTAACCCGAAAGGGGTGGTCAGTAAAAATATTTGCATGGATACTCCGTAAAAATCATATCACATAGCATTTTCATTATATCCAAAAAACAAAAAAAAGTCAAGCAATATCTATTTACAAAAACTTACAAAATTGTTATTTTTTCGCACCATACTGTTGAAACTCCTCCAAGCTGCCGTTAAATACGTTCATATCAATATATTTTTCTTCTCCGTTATACCCGTCAAGTATTTGCTTGTCGGAATACTGCCAAAAACTCCAGTTCAAATCAGATGAAACTTTCAAATATACACTTCTTATCCACAAATCGCAGTCCAAAAATTCATCACCGATTATTTCATTTTTTGATTTTTGGGTAGCATATATTACAGGAGTAATTCCAAAATTCTTTTCAATCTCATCAATACATATCCTGAGTTCACTTCTCACATTTTCAAGCTCCGCACCGGAGAGAGAACTATAGCTCCCGTAATACTCAACATCGAGAACAGGCGGAAGCATACCGTCAACATATGAAACTGCACCGCAGAAATTTTCAGCCTGAGTTTTTCCCGATGATTCAAAGCTGAAAAAATGATACGCACCGATTCTGAGATTGGTTTTCATTGCGGAACTGTAATTTTTTTCAAAATAAGGGTCAACATATGACGAACCCTCCGTTGCCTTGATGAAAGCAAACTGTATATTTTGGGAGGACAAAATTTCCCAATCAATATTTCCTTGATAGGAAGATACGTCAACTCCACGAACAGGATATCTTTCACGGTTTGGGTTGTTTATTTTTATTAAAAAAACTCCAATTATCAATATTATTAATATAACCAAAATAATTCTTTTTAAATATTTATTCATATTTCAGCCTTTCATTGCGGACAACGGCGGACAACGGCGGACAACGTCCGCTGGAAATACGTGAAGACAGTTTGTTAAAAAAATAAGATATGAACCCAACCAATGCTTTATTGATATGACTGTTACTGCAATGGTCAAAAACTACCGCCTAAAATAAACTATCGGTCGGGTAATAAAAGTTACGTATAAAAACAACTATCTTCACGTGTTAAAAAAACGTGTTAAAAAAACGTATAATTTTCTGTTATTCGGTTAAAAATAGAAGTACATACAAATCAACTTTTGAAAGGAAGTTTATTATGCTTAACAAAATTTCTTTGATACTTCTGATTATCGGCGGTATCAACTGGGGTTCAATCGGTATCTTCCAGTTTGACATCGTTGCATGGATTTGCGGCGGTCAGACAAGTATGATAAGCCGAATCATTTACACACTTGTCGGTCTTTGTGCCATTTGGTGCATTTCTCTTTTGGTGAGAGATACCGACGAACACGAGCGTGACGTAAGAGTTGCAAGCAGCTGATTAAAATAATCAGCTAACGAAAACAGTATGCAGGGAATTTTCAACCTTACATACTGTTTTTTATTATTTTATAATTTCAATGACCTTATCCAAAGCTTCGTCGGCAGGACATTCAATATCGGGCATTAACGGTTCATTTGATTTAGAAGTATCAATTCTCTCAAAATACTTTGTACAAAGCTGAAAAGATAAAATTGAATTAGGTGTCTGAAAAACAACCACATCGCCGTAACCCTCGGGCATATTTCCGCAAGGTTCTCCCACAACCTTACCGAATCCGTTATCCTGTATAAACTCCGCAAACAGCGTTCCTGAACTGAATGTTCTGTTTGAAGTAAGCACATACACATTTCCGTTAAAAAGCATTTCATCATAATGCTTTATTTTTTCAACAGAAGAATCAAATTTCATCATATAAGGACCTAAACGATACACACCGGCGGGGGTTTTGAAATCATCATAATTCAAATATAAAATAAATTCGTTTGCGACCATAGAATTACCGCCGCCGTTATTTCTCAAATCAACTATTACATTATCAATATCGGCTTTAGTCGTGTCTTCAAAGAAATTATAAAGAAATTCTCTGAAATCCTTTTCATAATCACAGCTGTCAAGCGTCAAAACGGAATAATTATCATCTTTATCTATAACACAGCTATAGGGCGGAATATCTTCGGCTTCCTTATTCATCATTTCAACCGCCGTTTGATAATCGTAAAAATCACTAAACGAATATGTAACAACTTCCTCTTTATTTTTTTCGGTTGAATAAACAAACTCAAAAGTATCTGTATCAACACCCAAAAACTTTAAACCCTCAAGAGTTTTTAAACAGTCTTTAAGTAAATAAATCCCCCATTCATTGGATTCATAGGAAAATAAATCATTATTTTTTAGAAAAAGCTCCTCAACGGTTATACCATTTATTTTTACAACCGTATAACCATTTTCAGTTTTATCGAGATAATCAACTAAATAATGCAACGGAAACGACGGAGATGTCATATCATGAGCCGCACCGGTAGAATGAAGTAATTTTGCCGCCGACCTCCAAATCTCATAAGAAGTAACTGTATCACCAAAAGAATTTATTTCATTATCCAAACATTTTTTTACATCATCATTTACACCATTAATATAAAGAGGGTGAACACGCTCCATACATTTTATTATATAATTCAAATCCTCCTCGGCTTCTGCTTTTGTGTAAACAATTTCGTCAGATTCGGCAGAACTCATTGAAACAAGACTTACATACCCCGGCGGTGCATAAACACTGTTCCAATACGGACTAAATATTATATTCAGAACATAATATATTAGCGTAATAATACACAGTACTGCCAATATAATAACCGGTAATTTTGCTTTTGACTTTTTCATTTAGACCTCCTTTTTTAAATAACAAAAAAAGGGTACTCACAGTACCCTACAAAATTTTATTTCAAAGGTAAAAACACCCTCAAAACTGAACAAAGCTAAATAAACAATCAATAGACCTTAGAAATGGTCAAGCTCTCGACCTATTAGTACTGCCAAGCTTAATGCCTCACGACACTTACACACGCAGCCTATCAAC
>CADCHW010000075.1 GCA_902801245.1 uncultured Ruminococcus sp. | reverse complement strand
AAAAACGTATCTATCTGTACAAACCAACAAAGGCAACAGCGTAGCGAATTGCCGGTCAAAGAAAGATAACCTACGATTTAAATTCAACCGTACAGGTAGGAAAGTTTTCTAAGCCAAAAATATAAAAATCCCATACCAACCGCCAAAAACGGTTTCGGTATGGGATTTTAACTATTTAATAATAAAAGTATTACATTTTAAATTTAAAGTTCTTTCCAGATTTTTTGACCGTCGGTTGCAAGATAGAATATTTCAAGCAGTACAAGCAGGAAGAAATAAATAATACAAATTCCGTATGCCCATACCGACGAGAATCTTTCAAGAAATGCCGCCGGTACAATTGCCACAACAAACGGTATCGCCGTGAAAAACATCGATAAAAACAGCGTGAATATTACACTAAGACTTTGCTTTATTACCGTGATTTCAGATGACCAGTCAAATCTGGGTATTCTTAAATTTACGCATATTCCCAAAAATCCCGAGAATAAGCACGCTAAAATCGGTATGAAGAAAATAAACAATATATCCGCTGCCGTAAGCTGTAACGTCACCGCACTTGCTATTGCCGTGAAAATAACTCCCGGCAGAGATACAAGCGGTGCAAGAAGTGCCTTTCCAAAAAATATTTTCATCGGCTCTATTGGTGTGGACTTCAACAGCCATAATGTCTTTCCCTCAAGTGAAATACTCGGTGCGGTTACATCATTGATTGTACAGCATAACGCAAGCGACGAACCAACCGCCAACGCTATCAAATTGCTCGATGCGTCGGGAAACATTCTCGGCAGCCATTCCACTATAAGATTTCCTCTCATAAGTATTCCAACGCCAAGCATAATTGACATTATGGTACTCATTCCTGCATTCATTACATATGCCGGTATGCTGAAAAAGTAGCCCACTTCTTTTCTTATAAGTGTAAGCTGAATGTTGCTCGGCTTCATCGGCTTTTCAACGTATTTTTTCTTTTTGGTTACAACCTTGCGTGTGATAGTCCTGATAAATTTCTTCGATATAAATCTATACGAAAAATACGATACAAGCAAGCATATAAAAGACAGCGGAAGTATTCCCCAGTACTTTACTCCGGGTATCATACGTTCATTAGGTCTGTCTGTTGCTGCAAGTCCGTACCAATACAGAACTTTCGATTTATTAAATACTTTATCGGCTACAATATGTATATTTTCCATAAGCGTGCTGATGATAGGTCCAAGATTTAATCCTACCACTAACAAAACTGCAATCATTCCAAGTCCGAAAACCACGGTAAGAAAATTTTTGTTAGGAATTTTGTGTGCCACTAATCCGAGTAAATATCCGAATATGCTCGCAACCGACGTTACAAGTATCGGTATCATCAACAGCGAAATGACAAAGTATATGAATGTTAGAACATTATAGTGAAAAAACAATCCGTATGCAATTCCGACCGGCAAAAATATTATTGTGCTGTAAATAAAATTAAGAACATACAAAGCAAGCATTCTGCTGAGAAGTACATATGACGGTTTAATCGGCATACTCAAAAGCAGCTCGTTATCGTTGGCATCAAATAAATACGACTGTGCTGCAAAGATTGTTCCGATTAGGGCGAAAGCCGCCGAACAGAGAAATCCCATTGGGAAAAATAGCCATAGACAATTCTGAGTATACATTTCAAATCCCAGCACCATAGCAACTCCGAACGAGAATCCCATCATCATTAAAAATGCAATTACTATAATTCCGATTATAATTGCCGTGCCGATATTAAATCCCTTGCCCTTGGCTTCACGTCCCCGCATAAAGTTGAGCATTGATGTTACGCTGCCTGTGATTTTTATTTTTACAAGTTCAATTACAGTTCTCCTATTCATCGTTTTCCTCCAGCTTCAGGAATACGTCTTCAAGAGATTCCGCCGCACCCTTTACCTCCTCGGTGGGTCCGCTCACAATAAGCTTTCCGTCACGGATAATTGCAATCTTGTCGCACAGCTTTTCGGCAACCTCAAGCACGTGAGTTGAAAAGAAAACCGCCGCACCCTCTCTGCACGCTTCTCTCATCTCTTCTTTCATTCGGTGGGAGGCAAGGGGGTCAAGTCCTACAAACGGCTCGTCCAGAAGAACCAGCTTTGGTTTGTGCATAAATGCGGAAATCAAGGCAAGCTTCTGTTTCATACCGTGAGAATAGCTGCTGATAGGCTGGGCAAGGTCTGCCGTAATTCCGAACATATCGGCAAGCTTTTTGATTTGAGTTTCTCTTTCTTCCTGCGGCATTCCGTAAATATCCGCAACAAAATTCAAATACCTGATGCCCGGCATAAAATCGTAAAGGTCGGGATTATCCGGCAGATACGACAGCCGCCGCTTACATTCAAGAGGGTCTTCCTTGATTGAAATTCCGTCAACATAAATTTCGCCCTCGTCAAATTCAAGCAAACCGCAGCAGGATTTAATGGTAGTTGTTTTTCCTGCACCGTTATGACCGATAAAGCCGTAAATTTCACCGCTCTTTATCTCCAGACTGAGATTATCGACAGCGACTTTATCACCGTATTTTTTTGTTAAATTTTGAATTTTAAGCATTCTTTGCTTACACAACCTTTCTTTGTGGAATTATGTATAAAATAAATTTGTGCATTGTATAAATTTTATTATAACACAACAAGACATATGTTGTAAAGCCGTAATTGTAAATAAAATAAAAAATCGACAAAGTTTTGTTACTCTGTCGATTTTTTATAAAATGATTATACTCGAAAGCGTTAAGATTTAGCACTTTTCTTTCTCAGACCGGCAATTCGCTACGCTCTTGCCTGCTTTTATTTATGTCGAAAGATATTGTTTTTTTATTTTGCTTTTGATAGTTTGTTTAGTTTCGCTGAGGGGAGTTTGCTTTTCTTTAAAAGTTTGTTCCGTCAGCGAGCGGGGCTCTGCCCCTGCTGGTGCAAGACCACTAGAAACACCTGCCAATCAGCTGTCGCCTACGGCTCGGCTTCTTGGGGTGTTCCGTCGCCCGCAAGCTTTAAAATGGTAAATCTTTTAGCTTTTGAGTATAAATTTAATTCAGCTCGCTTGAAATCTCCGAACTTTGCTGCGGAAACATTACCCGTGAAGATGTTTCACTTTCCGAAGACGAAGCTTCGCTTGAAGAACTTTTTGACGAAGTGTCACTGTCCTCCTTGCTCGAACTTTTCGCCGCACTTACCTCGTATGTTGCATCAAGGATTGCTTCTCCGTTGTCAAAGTCGAATGTATACGATTGATAAAGCTCGTCATCGATATAAACCTCGACTGTCTTTGCTCCCTCGTTGTTGTTTCTTGTAATGCTTATTTCGTATGTCGAATCAAAATAAGTTGAATATTTTTTCTTGGTATCTTCCGTTATTCCGTCGCAGGTTACTTTAATCGTAAACGGTGCATGCAGCTGCGACAAGTCTACAGACGCATCAAGCTGTATCGGAATGGGTTCGCCTTGGCTTATGGTAATCGGAATCTCAGTGCCTTTCAATACCTTAGTTCCCGGCTCGGTAGACTGAGCAGCAACGCTGCCTGTTTCGTATTCACTGCTGAAATCATAGGTGATTGCTCCGAGTTTAAGTCCCAATTCTATAAGTTTATCTGTTGCTTCTTGCAGAGTTTTACCCTTTAAATCAGGCACTTCGACACTGTTTTCCGCAATGATAAGCTTAACCGTTGTATTTACTTTAACCTTGCTGCCGTTTGACGGCTCTGTGCTTACAACCGTACCGTCGGCATAATCGTCGTTGTTTACTATTTCAACTTCACTTTCAAGATAAAGTGATTTAAGCGTACTCTCCGCTACTGCCTGCGACATCTTCGTAAGCACAGGAACAGTAACCTCGTAATCTTCTGTGTTTACGGTAAGACGTACCTGAGTTCCCTTTTTTACTCTCCTTGAATTTGCCATAGGCGATTGACTTACAACCACATCAAGGTCGGTATCGGGAGAATAATTTTTAATAATCTCAAATGTAAACTCGTCTTCGTTTTGAGATTGTATCTCGTCAATGTTCTGACCGATAAAATAGGGTATAATAACAGTGCTGTTTCTGGTGTGTGCCACTGCTGCAAGTGCTGCCAAAATCGCAGCGGAAACCAACACTCCCACAATAAGCGGCACAGAAATTTTAGGCTTTGTTTTTTCGGGAACAAGCGGTTCGTTTACTAACGGGTCTTCCTTTTCGGTTTTGGGTTCTATAGTAATTACAGTCGGCTGATACTCTTTTTCGGCAGGGTTTTCCGTATCGGGCAGCGGAGTTCCGACATACGTTTTCCACTGCTTTTTGCTTATTCTCTCCGTTGCAACCTTTTCGGGATTTTTAGGTTTTTTCTTTACAGGACGCTTGAAATCCTTTAAGGTCATAATCTGGTCGAGAAGCTCTTGTGCCGTTTGCGTTCTCTCCTCGGGTCGAACGGCAAGGGCATTTTTCAGAATATCGTCAAGCTGCGGAGGAAGTCCCTCTCTCAGTTCCGACACGGGTGCAAGCGTATCTTCCAGTAAACGTGAGTTTGCAAATTCGGGAGTAACGCCTGTGAGCATATAGTACATAGTAGCCGCAACACCGTAAACATCTGTCCACGAATTCTGTTCAAGCTTGTTGTCGTATTGCTCGATAGGAGCATAGCCCTGTTTTAAAATTATTGATATGCTTTTAGACATCGAGAACGTATTCTGCCTTGCCGCACCGAAGTCTATAAGAACAATTTTCCCCTCTTTGGTTTTGATAATATTTTGCGGTGATATATCACGGTGAATAATACCTGCCTTGTGAACCTTGATAAGACTTCTCAGCACAGGCACAATAATATTCATAGTTCTGCCGAACCCCAAGACCTTGCTTTTCTCGACCATTTGAGCCACGGTGTCGCCGCTGAGATATTCCATAACGATGTATGCCGTGCCGTTATCGGCGAAAACGTCGTAAACATTTACAACACCCTCAATCGAGCCGAGGTTTGCAAGCCTTTGTGCTTCCTCCTGAAAGCTTTTAAGACCGCTTCGGTAACGTTCTCCACGCTCACCGCTGAGGGGTGCTACCGTAGCTTCGCCCTTTTGACGGGTAACACACTCATTCGGAAAAAATTCTTTAACCGCAACTTTTCTTTTTAATGCCTTGTCATAGCCTATATAAGTGATTCCGAAACCGCCGTCACCGAGTACTCTTCCCAAAACATACCTTTGTTTAAGAACCGAACCGGCAGGCAGGCAGGTATTATCGTTTGTAGGTCCGACAATATCGTTTCCGCAAAACGGACATATTACATCAAGCTCTTCATCATATTCTTCCATACAATAAAAGCATCTCACAGTCCGATCCCCCTATTCTCTATTCTTTATTCTTTATTCTCTCTTCTCTATTCATTCTTCACTAAAGATAAAAATAAATCTCAATATATTACAATTCGGTAACTTAGATTATATCATAAAATATCGTTAGTTACAAGAGGGAAAATGTAAATAAAAAAACAAATTATAACAAAATTCAAGAAAATTTTAAAATCTCTTGACAAACCCCATTTAAATGTGTAAAATAAAATAAAGATTTTGTACAATCTAATTTTACAAAACTAACTTAGCGTGAGCTAACAGAAAATCTACAGTGTTAAAAATAAAGGAGTGTTCATATTATGGAGTATGTTTACAAAACTAAGGATACCTGTTCAACACAGATAAAGCTCGATATAGACGGAGATGTAATTTCAAACGTTGTGTTTACGGGCGGCTGTAACGGAAATTTGAAAGCTATTCCCATTCTTGTTGACGGAATGACGGTTGATGAAATTGAAAGAAAACTTTCTGGTGTAACATGCGGAAGACGTTCCACTTCATGCGGCGACCAGCTTGCCAAGGCTGTCAGAGAAGCATACGAGGCGGAGCAGTCTGCCAACATATAAAACACAAATAAAGGTGTTGAGTAAATAATCGATGAATAACAGAAACAAAAAAATTATCAGAACAAGCATTGTGGGAATTTCGGTCAACGTTGTTCTGGTAATCTTTAAAATGATTGTAGGACTTCTGGCGAATTCGATTTCTATTGTTCTTGACGCAGTGAACAATCTGAGTGACGTTCTGTCGTCCGTGATTACGATAGTCGGTACAAAGCTTTCCTCAAAAGCCCCCGATAAAAAACACCCTTACGGTCACGGAAGAATTGAGTATCTTACGGCGGTTGCAATTTCGCTTATTGCTTTGCTTGCCGGTGCGGTGTCGCTGAAAGAGTCGGTTATAAAGATTTTTTATCCCGAGCAAACCAACTATTCAACAGCGTCGTTAATTGTTGTGGCGGCAGCGGTTGCGGCGAAGTTATTTATTGGAAAATACGTGAAAGGCGTCGGGGTAAAGCTGAATTCACAGTCGCTTATCGCAAGCGGTACAGACGCTTTTTCCGATGCAATTCTCTCGTTCGGTACGTTTGTTACTGCATTGGTCGGTATGATTTGGAGCGTTAATCTTGAGGGAATAATGGGTGCGGTTATCTCTGTTTTTATTATAAAAGCAGGTATTGAAATTCTGACCGATACGCTAAACAGTATTATAGGAGTTCGCTTTGACAGTGAGCTTACGGAAAG
>CADCHW010000074.1 GCA_902801245.1 uncultured Ruminococcus sp. | reverse complement strand
TCTTCTTCGACTTCTTCATCTACTTCTTTTTCGTCATCTTCTTTAAAATCTACCTCATTTTCCCAATCTATTTCCGACGGCACTTAACTCACCCCTTACAATTCTTATTTTTTTACTTTTATTTTCTCAACAATTCTATTCTTCCCACACAATTTCCGAAATCAATACTATCAGTTTTAACAACAACAGCAACCTTACCGCTCGGCAAAGCACTTACTTTTCCGTCCTTTGAAGTCACCGTCCAGTCATGTCGGGTAAGGTTTTTTATACCCCAGATGTCGGGGTGATTGTGACTTCTGATAATAATTCCGTCGGGAATGGTATAATCGTCGCTGTCCTCGTCCGTATGACATCTGTAAATCTTATTTCCCGGAAACAATGCAACCTTGTATTTCTTAGTTAAAAGAAGCGGGGGACGTGGAATTTTAGTACCGCAGTTAATACATGCTGTTTCGGGAGCATTCAAATCAAGGAAAGTTTCACCGCCGCAGGGGCATTCGGCTATGCAGTCACGAAGACGTGTAAACGCAATCTGCCAGTCGTTGTCGGTGGGTCTTGCGGTGTCGCCGTGCAGACACTCCTGAGAAAAAGCCTTTGTAAACTTATCACGGATAAACTTAGGATAGAACTTCCATAACTTGATAACATTGCAATGCACACCACGAACGGGGATATTGCTTGAATCATTCGGGTCATAGATAAACAGAGGTGCTTTGCCGTAAAACTTCTGCTCAAGCTCTTCCGTAAGACAAGGACAGAGAGTACGTTTACCCTCAAGCGGGTGGTCGAGAAAAAGCAATCTGAAAAGTATGACCGAAAGAGAAAAACGGTCGGTCATAATATCGGGAGATTTGATATTTCTTACAACTTCGGGTGCCATATATCTTGCCTTGCCTGCAATCCCCAGACTTTCGCCGTATGGTGCAACGTTGTCGGTATCGCATATAAGAACGTCACCGTTTCGGGGATTTATAAAAAAGTTTCCGTCGTTCAAATCCTGATACGAAAAACCTTTTCTGTGAAGCTCTCTGAATCCGTTGGTGATGTTCAACGCTGCATTCACAACCACCGAAATAGACGGAAACTTCTCCTTTGTAAGCAAAAAATCGGAAAAACATTTATACTCATCGGGAACTAATTCCATAACATAGCCGAACTCGCCGTCAATTATTTCGGTTAAATATAGTGGCCAGATGAACGCAGAAGTCGGAGCTCCCTGAACAATATTGTTAGCAAGGTTTGCATAGAACTTATCGTTCTCGTTCAATGTTTTTTTATGATACCATTTTAAAGCATATGCTTTGTTGTCAATGCTCACGAGATAAACGTTACCTTGACCGCCCTCTCCCAGCTTATCCTTTATATAAGCAGTTTTACCGTTCTTTAATGCAACGGCTGTACCGTTTGAAAATATTGGCATTATTTACACCTCTTCAAAAAATATATTAATAAAAAGATATTCTCTTATATTCGTTATCCGTATTCTTTATGTATGAATAAAACTGCATTGGATTTCCGCCGATTCCCCAGAGGATATTATCTCTGTTCTCTGTTTCCCAAGTGTACAGGCTGATAAATCCAAACAGCTTATAACCGTCGGACGGCAGTTCTTCTCCGAAATAGTCCATCTGCGACTGCCACGAATACGACAATACAAGATAGTACATAACAGGAACTTCACCCGAAGTGTAAAGCTCTGTTTTATCTTCGTTTTCAAGAGTTGCATAAGTCACATACTCTTCGCCGTGAAACCACTCTATTTTATAATATCCCGGGTCAAATCCGTCACGAGCTTCAAACAGGGTAAGCTTCTGTACAGGCGTGTCGCCTTTTCCGTTATAGCTGTACTCCGCATATTTTACGCATTCTTCATTATCGCCGTAATAATATTTTATCTCATATTTTGTACTTTCGTATCCCGAGTACTCTTCAAACGTCATACTCTTATCAGCTGCAAAATGTCTGCCGATAATACCGGCTGTATCAAGCGGAGTTCTTCCAACGGAAAACATAACCGCAAGCGAAACAACAGTGACAATCAGCATAAACGGCACAATAAAAAGTGCTTCTCTAAAAATTGTTTTTCTCTTTCCACTCATAATTTTCACCTGCTAAATATCTAACTGTTGAATTGCATACGCACCCACGGTTACCGCTGCCGAAAATATAATAATTATGAGGTATGCAAAGAACGGGTGTTTTTTGGATTCATCGAGAAACGAGCCTATTTTTCCGTTGTTGAACACAAACAAAGCTGCCAGCACCATAGGCACGCAGACAATCGGCGGATAACCTTTTCCGAGCCACAGAACTCTGCCCATTGCAGCAAGATAAAAAGCAGCTATAAGCAGACTGAACCGCTCCGAGCTTTCGTGACGATACAGTCTTTTACTTGTCAAAACACAGAACATAAAGGCAAATGTAGGCACATAAAACTTATCGCCCAGAGGAATATCATAAATCAGAAAAGCTCCCATGGCACTGCACAAAAACAAAAGAATCCACCCTATCGGGCAGGCAATCATAAGAGGTCTGCCCTCTTCCAAATCGCTGCTGCACCAAAACTCTGTAATCTTTCTGAGAATTGAATCTTTTGGCGGCTGCGGCTGTTCTTCTTCACCTCCGCCGCCGTCACCTCCGCCCTCTTCCTGAGCTTCTTGGGGCTGCTGTTCTTCCTGAGGCTGCTCTGCATTTTCTTCCTCTGTTACGTCCTGCAAAAAAATCATATTTTCGTCACCGTCCTGTTCATTATTATCATTTTCGTTTTTATTATCATCGTTAATCTGTTGTTCGCTGCCGGTAGTTTCTTCCGTGTTATCATTGGGTTGTTCGTTTTCGGAATTTTCGCCGTCGGAGGTCTGTTCGGTGTTATCGGGTTTTGTATTATTTTCAATATCGGAATTATTTTCGTTATCGTGGATAATCTCATCATCAAGATTTTCATTTTCGTCATATTCGGTAATGAATTCCAAATCGCCGTCCCACAGTTCGGCAATCTGATTCACGGAAAAGAGAGCTTTCTCGCAGCTAAGGTTCATCTCGCTCATAAGAACTTTGACCGCACGTTTCATATTAAGAACGTAATGTTCACGGTCGGCGACCGCCTGTTCTATTAAATCCATAGCACCGCAGTCGTACATAGCTTCCAAACGTTTACGCTGCTTTCTGCATTTAGGCACGATATCCGCAAGCAGACCAAGGGTTTTATCCTTTTCGGAAAAAATATCTGTTTCCATATTCCACATCACGTTAAACAGACCGTTAAAAAAACTATCCTCTCCCAATTATAAATCACCCTAAAATTATTATTATAAAGATTTTACAAATTTTGAATTTATACTCACTCTAATGATAACACATCTGAAATAAATTTGCAACAAAAAAGAAATAATTTCTTGTAAAAAGTTAATTTTTTTTAATCTTCTGTTTTCGGATAAAGCATAAAAATCTCCCCTACAGCAGCAACCGAAAATAGATTACTGTTATAGGAGAGATTTGTTATATCACATTTTAAAATTATTTAATAACTTCTTCACCGACATTACCATCAATCGGAAGCTTAACACTGTAACGGAGAACCTGTAATGCATCTGCCGAGCTGATTCTGCCGTCGCCGTCAATATCTGCAAGTGTTTCCTGATTTTCTGTCAATGTTTCAAGCTTTACGGAAGCTCTCAGAATAAACAAACTGTCTGCGGAATCGATTTTACCGTCACCGTCAAGGTCACCCATTTTTCCGATAACCTCAGGCTCTTTGACAGGTTCGCCGCTGTTTGAAAGGTCAAGAGTTACACCGCTGTCACGGAAAGAAATACTGCTGCCTGAGCTGTCTAAAATTACAGCCTTTCTGCCGTTGACATAAACCTCAACAGAACTTGAGAAAATATATCCGTCATCTGCAACAAGATTCTTTGCGGAGAAACAATATTTCTTCTCCTCAAATTTTCTAATAACACTTTCGTTCCATTCTCTGCTCTTCTTGTAATTATCACCAAAATCCTCTATGTACTGCTGTTCATTGTCACAAGCTGTTTTGCTGCCGTCAACCTCAGACCAAATCTGTCGGTCAAGATGATAATGTGCATTCTTCAAAACCGCATTGAACGAAGGTGCGTCGCCAGCCTTGATATCAGCTGTATCGATTGTTATTTGAACCTTCTTAATGACTTCGGCAGTCTTTTCCCACTGAGCATAGAATGTCTGTTCATCGTTGTTTACATACTCATAAGAAATCAGTTTGTGAACATACTCTCCCGAACCGTCTTTCTCTGTATTCCAGCCGAGGAACTTGTAACCCTCTCTTTCGGGAATAAAGCTGTCGATAATCTGGTAGCTTCTGTCCGAACCGTCGTAATAGAAAATCGGGTGATAATTTGCTTCTTCCATACCTTCAATTTTACCGCCGTTGGCATCAAGGCTGAAAATCAAATCCGGAAATCTAAGGTTAAAAACACATATATCATCATTTGCAGCATAAGATGCGATATATTCTGTAGGCACATTAAAGGTCAAATCTTCTTTTGAAACTTTCGTCTTCTTAACGTAGCCTCCTGTTTCCTCATCGTATAAAAACCAACCGAGGAACTTTGCACCATAAAGTACGGAAATCGGAAGTTCAATCTCTTCAAAGTCTTTTTCAAGGATTGAAGCTTCATATATACCTGCATTCTTGTACTCATATATTTTGGGAAGAGTGTTATCCTGCTGGAACAGTCCGCCGACAGGGTTAATTATGATTTTATATGCGTCCTCTTCCCACATAGCGTAAAGCGTGAGGTTATTATCGGAATCACCGTACTTGGTGAATGCATTATCCTCACCCGTGCCTGTGTTGCGGATAACATCGCCTGTGCCGTCCTGCTTGGTGTTCCAGCCCTTAAATACATAACCTTTTCTTTCGGGAATGAAATCATCAAGAATCTGAGTTTCAGAGGAATTTGATGCGACATTATTATAAATGCCTTTTTCCTCGCCGTCAATAGTACCGCCGTTGGCATCGAGCGTGATAGTCTGCAAGTCGTCATTTTCGGCTGTCTTCTGCTTGTAAGCCGCAAAAACTTTGCAATTATCGTTTTCGTCAATATCATCGGGTGTTATGTATGTAACCTTGCGATAATTATTTTTATTCACATCATAAACATACCAACCCAAAAACTCGCCGTTCTCAAATTCCGCATTTGGAAAAATAAGCTTATCAATCTCACTCTTGTAGGTATGAATTGTGTAGAAGTTAGAGCCATTCTCAGTATCAAGCTCAAAATCCGGTGAAGTACCCTTGCCGAAAATAAAGGTTGTATTATAAGTTTCCTCTTCCCATACAGCATAATAGGTTTTGGGATTATTCAAAATATCGGAGCAGCTGATAAACTGAACTTTTTCGCCTGTGCCGTCCTGCTCGGTGTTCCAGCCTCTGAAAATATAACCCGGTCTTTCGGGAATGAAGCAGTCAAGCAGAATCTGTTCACTTGCCTCAATACTTCCGTGTTCAATTGCATTGTAGAATACCTTAGCTTTGTCGTCAAGAGTACCGCCGTTTGCATCGAGTATGAAGTCGGCAGTATCCTCCGAATCCGCAATTTTCTGATAAACAGCCGTTAAGGAAATTACATCGGACGAATTTTTCTCAAAGTCTTCCTTTGTAACCTCAGTTACTTTTCTATAAGAATCCGTTTCACTGTCATATCTGTACCAACCAATGAACTCTGCATTTTCAAGCGTCGGCTTTGGAATTCTTAACATTGTAAAGCCCTCGCTTTCAAATGCTTCAACTCTGCAATTGTCGGAATTATATCGATATGTAGCACGTGTATTGTAAATACCGCTCTTCAAATTCAAGTTGATATAATACTTACCGGAATTTTTAGGTAAAGTTTCCGTATCGTAAACGGCAGTTACAGACAGACGTTTTCCTTCGAGGAAATCCTTTGTTGTTATAGTATTCACAATTTCATCGCTGTCGCCTATTCTCCAACCGATACGATTATAATAAACCTGATAAATATCCGGTGCAATTTCATCAAGATTTACAATTTCGTCTTCAACACCGAAGTCAAATCTTACTAACTTTGATGTGCCGTTCTCCTCAAGATTTCCGTTTTTGAAGTAACCGTAGTCACTGTAGAATGTAACGAAGTATTTTCCGTTATTCTGATCTATTCTGTTCTTCCACTGAGCATAAAGCGTGATATTCTGAGCACTGTCACCGTACTGAGTAAACGCATTAACAGCACCCGAACCCGTATCGTGAAGAGTTTTTCCCGAGCCGTTCAGTTTTGTATTCCAGCCTGTGAAAGCATAGCCTGTTTTTGTTGGGATAAATCCGTCAAGAATTTGAGTTTCCGAGGAGTTACCCACGACGTTGATGTATCTTTCGGATTTCTTGCCGTCAATATAACCGCTGTTTGCATTAAGCGTGATAGTCTGCTTTTTATCACTCGACTCTGCTTTCTTCTTGTAGGAAGCGTAAACGGTACAGCTGTTATCCGAATCAATATCGTCTTTGGTAACTGTTGTCACTTTGCGATAGGTGCTAGTTTTTGCATTATAGATATACCAACCCAAAAACTCTCCGCCGTCAAGTTGAGCATTCGGAAGAGTAATTGTTTCAAAGCTGTCCTTACCGCTTGAAATCACA
>CADCHW010000073.1:14704-15101 GCA_902801245.1 uncultured Ruminococcus sp. | reverse complement strand
GTTTTTAAAAAATCTCGATTTTTTTAATATTGTCGCTAAATCTTAACGCTTTCGAGTATATTTAAAACCCTTACACTATATAGACAACCGAACTCGATAAAAAGTTTTATGTTTTTCAAAATTTTTTCAAAAATTTTTGAATTTTTTTGAAACTCTGTTTTAAAACCCTTACACTATATAGACAACCGAACTCGATAAAAAGTTTTATGTTTTTCAAAATTTTTATAAAATTTGGTCTTTCACAATTTTTAGTGGGTAAACCCTGCTGATATATCTTGAAAATTTTCTCCCAATTGCGGAGGCTTTCCAGTCGCCCCCGCACCCTTTCGGATATCACCCTATAGCAATTCAACAAATTAACAAGACACACAAAAACGGTTATATCGATAAAACCCCT
>CADCHW010000073.1:0-14674 GCA_902801245.1 uncultured Ruminococcus sp. | reverse complement strand
TAAAAAGCTTGACCAAAACTTTAAATATGCTCTTTAGTCATCAAATCTGAAATACCCTCAGTTCATTTTGTAACCGAGGGCATTTTCAAATATTTTTATGCACAGTTAAAATCACTGCTTATAATCTTTTATTATGTCAATAATTATATCATAAAGCTTTCTCACTTCGTAGCTTCCGATAATCGGCTCAGTGTGAGAATTTCCGATACCCGAATCGTCCGTGAGGAAAACATAATCACCGCCCGTGGTAATTGATAAAGCACGTCCGAAAAGCTCTGTATCTCTGTCACTGTCGGAAGCGACAATAGGAATAATGCGAATTCCCTTTTTCGCCGCTTCCTCAACAGTCTTGACAATAGTATTGTCCGTACCCGAGTGAGGAGGGGCGTCGAAAATCAAAAACGCAAGCTTCACCGAATCATCTTTCCAGCCGCCGTCAAATACAGTTTCTTTCAAAATCTCCGCAACCGCCTCGGGATAATCTCCGCCGCCTGCTGCTTCCTCGCTGTTCAGCGTTTTCTGGAGCGACTTTATATCCGTTGTAAAATCACTGCACTTTGTGACATATTCGTCGCCCTCGTCACGGTAAAAATTAACGGAATACCTTGTATTCTCCGTGCCGACAGCCTTAGTAATCTCCGTGAACTCACTCTGCAAAAACAGCATTTCGTCACCCATTGAGCCTGTTGAATCGACTATGAACATAATGTCGGTGTTCTTGTAAAGTTCACCCTTGCCGTCAAAAGTAACTTCGAGGTCGCTTGTATCCGTATTTTTTGCACCCTGTTCGTTACTCTTGCTGTCGTTAAGCTTGTAACTCTGTTTCTTTCCGCCGCTCTCAACCTCAACCGAAACAGCCGGAGTTTTGGTCTGATTAAACAGATACGCAATACCCTCTTTATTTGTGACCGCACTCCACAAAGTATTTCCGTCACCGTCAAGAAGTACAACCCGTGCATTCACAACCGCCGAACCGTCCTTGTCCTTTACCGTGACAGCCGTGCGATTATTCGGATAAATTCCAAAGCTCGGAAAACTAATCTTTTCCGAATTGACAAGATTGGAGAAGAAACCCCAGTTTTCGTTATCGTTCCATTCGCCTGCCGTAAGCTGACCCGCCTCGGGAAGCTCAACCTCGGATTCGACAGTTTTGGATTCTGCCTTGTCGTCGGTAGCTTTTTTGGAAGTTGCCCTTGCAGTCGCAGAATCACCGAAAGTATCGGCTGTTGCTCCGGCGGTGGCAGTGGCTGTAGAAGCTCCTCTTGTAGTAGTAGCCTCAGCGGCGGCAAAACCGTCAAAAGCGATATCATCGCCGCCGTAATCCTCGGCAGCGGTTTCCCCGAACTCTGCACCTTTAGTGTCCGCCGTAACGCCGTTTGTTACGGTATCTGTTTTCACGGAATCGGAACTTCTCGCCGCCTGTTGACCGCAGCCCGACGCACTCGCCGTCAATGCAAGAATCATTAACGCACACAAAATTCTCTTTTTCATTATAAACACTCCTTTTTTAACACGTGAAGATAGTCTTTTTAAGTAATAACTTCACGAACCCGAGCGGACAACGTCCGCAAGAAAAACGTGAAGATAGTCTTTTTAATTAATAGCTTCACGAACCCGAGCGGACAACGGATAGTCTTTTTAATTAATAGCTTCACGAACCCGAGCGGACAACGTCCGCAAGAAAAACGTGAAGATAGTCTTTTTAATTAATAGCTTCACGAACCCGACCGAAAGTTGATTTAATGAGTAAGTTTTTGACATACTTTGTGGAGTAAAATGTTAATAATAATAATATTTTTGTAAATCAATACTACCTCTCACCAACCAATTCAAATAAATCTGTAAAAATTTGACTTAAAGAAATATTGCACCTCCTCTCTACTGCGGACGTTGTCCCCTTTAATAATTAGTAAATTTAAAATCTGTTTTTCCTCACCTTTTTTTTAAATTTTTTTAATTTTTTCGGACAGTGTCCGCAAGAAACAGATTGAATATTCATTTTTTATAAACAACTATTAACAGAAAACCAACTTTCGCCCCTCTAATGTACGGCAACAATCTGATAGTCGGAAAAGACTGTCTTATTGGCAAAGACCACGGACTAATAATATTTTACAACGAAATTGAAAGCATTAACAGATATCTCAGCCGCAGCGACAGCGAAAAATGGTATATACAAATCACCGCCGACGGCAAGAAGTACAAGCTATGCGAAATCACAAAAAACATCGGTGAATGGAAAAAACTTACAGCCCATTTAACCCTCAAAAACAATTGTATACATATATTCTAGCAAAACATATCAAAAAAATCAAACGGCAGAAATTTATTTTTTACAATAAATTTCCGCCGTTTTTTGATGTGTTTTTATGGATTTATTTAATTAGTCTTTTGCAGATTAACTTCACATATTTGACCGACAGCTAATTTAGTCGGAAGTTATAAACATACTTTGTTGAGGGCATATTAATTACAATAATATTTTCGATAATCAATTTGAACAAAACAGCAAAAGCTTAACTTTAAAAGCTTGACCAAACTTCAAAAAGCTTCGCAACCGTACAGCCACAAAGATTTCGCACCTTCTGCCCTCTCCTGCATTCTCCTACATTCTCCTGCGGACGTTGTCCGCCGTTGTCAGCTGTTTAGTCGGCAAACATCGGAGTTGAGAGGTAACGCTCACCTGTGTCGGGGAGAAGTGCAACAATAATCTTGCCCTTGTTCTCGGGACGTTTAGCAAGCTCGGTTGCCGCTGCAACTGCCGCACCCGAAGAAATACCTACAAGCAAACCCTCTTTTCTTGCAAGAGTTTTACCTGTTGCAAATGCAGTTTCGTTCTCAACCGTAATAATCTCATCGTAAACATCTGTGTTAAGTGTATCCGGAACAAAACCTGCACCGATACCCTGAATTTTATGCGGTCCGGGTGTACCCTTTGAAAGCACCGGAGATGATGCCGGCTCAACAGCAACAATCTTTACGTTAGGATTCTGTGACTTCAAATACTCGCCGACACCCGTAACAGTACCGCCTGTACCTACACCTGCAACGAAAATGTCAACCTTGCCCTCAGTGTCTTCCCAAATCTCAGGACCTGTTGTAGCCTTATGAGTAGCCGGGTTTGCAGCATTTGTGAACTGGCTGGGAATAAAGCTGTTGGGAGTTTCCTCTGCAAGCTCGTTAGCCTTTGCAATAGCACCTTTCATACCCTTTGAACCGTCTGTAAGAACAAGCTGTGAACCGTAAGCTTTCAAAAGATTTCTGCGTTCAATACTCATCGTTTCCGGCATCGTAAGGATAACTTTGTAACCTCTTGCAGCTGCAACAGCCGCAAGACCGATACCTGTGTTACCGCTTGTAGGCTCGATAATAACAGAACCCTCTTTAAGCAGACCTTTCTGCTCTGCGTCGTCAATCATAGCCTTAGCTATTCTGTCTTTAACGCTTCCTGCCGGGTTAAAATACTCAACTTTACCGAGTATTGTTGCTTCAAGCTTATTATCTTTTTCATAGTTAGTGAGTTCAACAAGCGGAGTACCGCCAACCAAATCCAAAACGCTCTTATATGTTTTCATTGTAAAAATCTCCTTAAAAAAATTAATAATTAATATAAACTGCACACAATCAAAACCACCGTTTGATTATAGCGGACAACGTCCGCAGGAAACACGTGAAGATAGTCCTTTGTAAACTTACATTCACGAACCCGACCAAAAATTCAATTTAACATTAAAATAACGGTCTGGGCGGACAACGTCCGCAGGAAACACGTGAAGATAGCTTTCTTTAAGTTTTACTTCACCTACCCGACAATGCTTTATTGTAAAGATTATTTTCTGTCGTATGCGTAAAGCCTAAAATAAAGATGACTGTTTACACATATTAAAAAACGCATTGCGGACAAATTCATATACCGTAAATGCAACATCGCCTATGTTTAAAAACAAGCTCTTCTCTCTCAACGTTCATACAATCTACCTCGCTTAGTCAATATTCGTATTGCCTATCGATTTCATAGGTTTATTATAACACCTCATTACAAATCTGTCAACAGTTTTTTTAAAATTTTATAAAAAATAAATTTAAAATCCTATATTAAAAAGATATGCACAAGCGACAGCCGATATTACAAAATGAACTTTAAAAATTCCTGTTTTTTAAAATACAGTTTTCCAAAAACAACTCATAGTGTTAAAAGAAACATAAAAATACAAAATCAACTACAATTTTTGAAGATATTGACAAAACTATAATTTCGTGATATAATTATAAAATCAATGTATTCAAAAATTATGTCGCCAACACCGACGAAAAAACGTGGAGATAATTTTTTATTTTAAATAAAAAACAATTTTAATACTAAAGCTGTTTCGGCTGCATATCGTATTCACTTTGTACGCAGGAGTGTGACAGAATGGGAAAAAAAGTAATTCAAAAGCTGAATAAAAGCAAAGTAATCAAAGAGGGATTAACATTCGCAAATGCCATGAGCAAGCGAAATCTCGCTATGAATGCGGCAAGCATTGCATTTTACCTTTTCATATCGCTCATACCGATGTTTGTACTGATATGCTCCGAGCTGCCGTTCACGGGAATAAGTAAATACGAGCTAACCAAAGCCGTAACCGACATAACTCCCGAATCAATCGGAGGTTTAATTTCGACAATGATATCGCAGGCATATTCAGTGCGTATAGGAGTATTTTCGGTATCAATTATTATATTATTGTGGTCATCATCAAAAGGAATGCTTGCATTAATACGCTCTCTTGATGCGATTTACGAAGAAAAGGACAGCCGAAGTTATTTGGCAATGGTCTGTTTTTCGATATTTTACACAATGTGTTTATTGTTCGGGATAAGTCTTTTATTGGTTTTATACACAAAAGGACGTTCGGCGGAAGAGCTTATACGTTCCGCAATACACAACGAATCCATATTTGAAAAGCTTGAAAAACACGGCAGAGATGTAAACATCATTGCAATTCTGACATTACTTTTCACCACGGTATATAAAATTGCACCTGCCGGCAAGAGAAAATTCGTCTATCAAATTCCCGGCGGAATATTTTCCGCATTAGCAATCGCAGTATTTTCGTTATACTTTGCAGCGTACAGCAGCGGTTCAAATATTTACAATTTATTTTACGGAAGTCTTACAAGCGTTACTATATTTTTGATGTGGATATATTCTTGTATAAATATATTTCTTATCGGTGGGGTTATTAATTCACATTATCAATACAAGATAGAAGCTACCGTTATTAAAATTAAGGATAAACATTTTAAACATAAAACTAAACGCAGAAATAAGCGAAATAAACGGAAAAATAAAAAGCAATAACATTCGAGGATTAAACTTGAATGTTATTGCTTTTATTGTTAAAGATTTTTCACTTGCTCAAGATAAGCTCTTTCAATATTAAGTCCTTGAATATATCTTTCAAACACACCAATTTCGGAAAGCATACTTTGATTAAATTTAACCAAGCTTACACGGGTTGCTTCTTTTAGACTTTTTCTTAAAGTTTTTTCATTTGAAAGATACATACCAAGTTCTACACTAAAATCTTTTAAAACATCTTTAAACATTTTTCCGCTCTTAATATCGGTATTTTTCAATTCAACAAGTTTTTTTCGATTTAAAAACATCTTATCAAGAATTTTATCAACCTTATCGGAAAAAATACTTCTTACATTCACATCGAAATTAGAATCATATATATACTTAGAACTTTTAATAAATGCAATCTTAACAAATTTCTGAGAAAGCTTGTTATAATAATCAATCGCATTCTTAAAATCCGAATTAACATTCATAACTTCTTTGTTTACAAGAGTATCAAAATCTTGATTAAGTTCCTTAACATAATTGTCGATTGTACGATTTTTTCTGAAAATAATAAATTTTAATTTATCAATTTTGTTATACTCCTCTTTCAACCAAACTTTTTCTCTCTCAACCATATCTTTCTTAGCTTTATCGGGAACTTTATACTTAAACGTAGTCCACAAATTACTGATAATGCTTGTAAATATTTTTTCCTTTCCGAAAGTCGGAATTGCATCTTTCCGCCCAATAAGCGTTTTGGAAACACTGTTTATAAAAATGATATTTCCGGCACTAACCTTTGTTCTCTTTAGAAGCTCATGCTTCATAATAATTGCCGGTTCGTAATCTTCGCTTCTGCAATTAGTAATTGCTACAACAATATTACATTTTTCGGCAATTAATTCTTGTATCATTTTAACTTCAAAATCTTGAACTCTGTCTGATGAAGCATTGATACAAAAAATAATTGTATTAAACCACTCGCTTATGTCCTTGCTGTCATGCAATTTAATTTGTTCCTTGATTAAGCTTTCCCAGTTGTTATTCTTATTTGTCTCCAATCCCCATGTATCATAAATATCAATAATAAAATTATCATCATATTGAAAATGATGACAATAGACACCTTTTTTAGTAACGGCTGCACCCGTACCTGTTTTTTCAACTTCTCTGTCAAAAATATAGTTAAGAAGCGAGCTTTTTCCCACACCTGATTGACCTATAACAAGGACAGCGGTTTTTAGCACCTCATTACTGTTTTGCATATCAATCACCCGATTATTTTTTTGCTATGTTCATTGCGTTTTCGGCAATATCTGCAACATTAAACTCCGACTTATTTTGCTCAACATAAGATAAAGCTTGTTTCAATCTTTCTATTGTGAAGAAATCGGCAAATGGCAAATTCTTTGCACCGTTATTTTTAATGCAGGCTCTCAAATATTGTTCGCAGACAAGCGTAATTGACGCCCCCAATGTTGCCGTTACAAAAGCCGCAACACTTACATTCACCGTAGCTTTAACAAAGTTTCCGATAAAAGGAATAACCGAAACCAACTGAGAAGCAAGAGTTTTTCCTAAATATGAAACTCCCGTAGTGCCAACTACTTGACCGATAATTTTTTCTGCGTCAGCCTTAATGCCATAATCTTTAATAATGGACATTGCCATTTTAACCTGTAATCCCATTAACGGAACGGAATCCGAAAAAGGCACATTCATTACAGCTCCTGCCAAAACCGTTCCTGCCGCCAAAGCACTGTACTTTGTAACTATATTTTTCAAAATATAGTTTCTTCTTACAGTCAAGCTCGACTTCAATGCAGGGAGGAAACCCTCCTTTAACGACTCAGGAAGAGTTTGAAGTGCCCAATTAACCATTTTATCCTTTTCAATGTATTGTTCCTTCAAACCTGCTTCCTTTAAATCTCTGGCAAATTGCTTATTGGTGGAATAAGAAAAAACATTAATACCCGGAATGTTTCTGCGAACTTCTGCTTTCAAATCAGCCAACTCGTCTTCCGCAAGTTTGTCAACTTTTGTAATTACAATCATTGCAGGAACGCTCTCATCTCTGATTTGTTTTATTAATTTTCTGTCGAAATCAAGAAAACGCTTACTTCCGCCATTAACGCAATACCACACCTCATGGATATGATTTTCAAAATTATTGGCGGTACTGTTTTTCTTATCTTTTATGAACTTAATAATCTCATCTACAGCCACATTCTCGCTGCCAAGCTCATATCCCTCTGTATCATAAAGATTAATAGTTTCACCGGAATACTTATGTATACCTCTCGTAGTTGCTCTGGCAGAATCGCCAACCTCTGCAACTTTCTCTCCAAAAATATCGTTGATTAAGCTGCTTTTACCCGAACCGGTAACACCACAAAGCATAATGTTAGGATTTTCAACTTCTTTCCGAATCTCTTCATAATACTTCTCATAATCAAAATTTTCATAATCAATATTAGCCATATATTTCTCCTAAAAATCAATTAAATACTTTAATAAAAATAAAAGGTGAAATTTCACAATCAGTGTGTTAATTATAACAAATTTCGACAATAAAATCAATAAATTTTAAACTAAACATTATTTTCTCTGTTTTCCACAACAATAATTCGTTTTTTTGTATATTATAACAATACTAAGATATAAAATAAAAAGCAATAACATTCGAGGATTAAACTTGAATGTTACTGCTTTTATTTATTCAAGCGACACATCTTCTTCGCTCAATTCAATTTCTCCGTTTTTCTTTATTATAGAAACGTTTGATTTCCTGCTTTACAAACGTTTCTATATAATAAAGAAAAAAGAATAAAGAACAAATAATAATACAGAAATGCCCCCGGAGAGAACATTCTTCTTTATTATTTCTTCTTTATTCTTTATTATTTGAGCCCCCGAAGCAAAGCGGGGCGTTTCTGGTGGGAGAGGGTGGATTCGAACCACCGAAGCCGAAACAACAGATTTACAGTCTGCCCCATTTGACCGCTCTGGAACTCTCCCATTCTGAACGATAAGCCGTTACGCTTATCTATGTAAACTGCAAATGATTTCTTTGCAGAATAAAGAGCTGGTGGACGGACTCGAACCCCCGACCTGCTGATTACAAATCAGCTGCTCTACCAACTGAGCTACACCAGCATATTAAGACAACATCTGTTTCCTTAACAGTGCTTAATTATTATAACACACTTTCAAACTTTTGTCAATACTGTTTTTTTAAATTTATTAGAAATTTTAGTCAAGTCTTATCAAATCTCAAATTCAGCGTCAACTGTTTTCCGGTGCTTTATAATAGTAACACACATTACGAGTTTTGTCAAGAGAAATTTTAAAATTTTTTCAAATTTTCGGAATTTTTTCAGACTACCAAAAAAATATCTCTCCCGTAGACTTTGCCCACCAAATAAAAAATCGACCCACAGCATTACGCCATGAGCCGTTAAGTACATATAAAAAATTAAAAATATCAACCCGAGTAAGGAGAAGTAGACGAAAGGATATTCTTCATTCTCTCTTCCCTCTCCGCCTTTTTCAAACTCTTTCCGTCGGTTTTGGAAGATTTAAGCTTGATGTAAACAATCTCCTCCACCGAAGATAACTGTCTGCAAAGATATACAAGCATCATCTTATCCGTGGTAAAATTAAAGCTAACGTGTGAAATAGTTTCCTTTTCGTCGCACTTGACAATCTTCACATGCTTAAGCATAAGACCATTTAACTCGGAAAAATCCCTGACCTTGTGAACTACCCATTGTCTAAAGCCAATTGGCTTCCTGCTTCATCGTCCTCGTAACAACCGTCCCTACTGTTGTTAGTATAACACAAAGCTACGCTTTTGTCAACCTTAACCCACCGTCTAAAGCCGGTGGGATTGCGGTTGACATTTTTCAATTTGCTAAATCTTTTAACTTTCCAGTATAAAATCGGACAGTGTAAAACTGCCCGACTTTTTTTATACTCTGTATACTAATATACTCGAAGTTGAAAAGATTTATCATTTAAAGTTTGGTCAAGCTTTAAAATGGTAAATCTTTTAGCTTTCTAGTATAGTATCAAATTCTTGACATAATGATATCTACCATTTCGCCGACATCTTTCATAGTCGAAACCTCACCCATTTTGAACTTGATTCCGAACTCCTCTTCAACAGCCGCAATAAGGTTGATATGCTCCAAGCTGTCCCAGTCGTCGATATCGTCCGCTGTTGTGAGGTCGTCTACCTCGATTGTGTCGTCATCAAAAACGTCCTGAAAAACCTCGTTTAATCTCTCGTAAATTTCTTCCTCTGTCATTTTAAGCATCTCCGTTTCCGTGAACCTTAATCACATTATTTCTTTTTGTATAATCGGCAACATTCAGCTGCCAAACAGTGTTGCCCTCTTCGTCCTCGCTGATTTTCTCGAAGCCGAAGAATTTATAAAGCTCCTTAACCATACCGTTTTTGGCGGTCGGGTAATAGCAGCCCTTAATCGTTTCAATGCCCTGCTCCCTGCACTTTTCGACAAGCGTGTCGAGCATTGCAAGCTCCATATCTCTCTTAAGCACACGGCAGCTCATCAGCCACAATTCCATATTAAGCGTTGTGCCGTCTTTCTTTCCGATAACAACCGAAACAACTCCGTTATCACCGAATTTATCCGTAAGCTTGCCGTAAAGACGAATATATTCATCGCTTGCAAAAACTTCTTCCATTTCGGCAGTAGTGTAACGCTTGGTCGTAACGTTGAACTGGTTACTCTTATTTGAAAGCTGAGTTATTCTCTGAATGTACATAGGAATGAAATCATCTATAACAGCATTCATATCAAGACTTAAAAGATAATCCTCGTAATTCTCGAAAGTCGCCTGCTGTGCGGCTCTTTGTACATTCGCCTTGTACATCTCGTTACGTTTGAGGTCGTCCTCACTGAAAGTTGTCACTTCAAAGAAACCGCTTCTGTCGAGAGTTTGAATATAGTTTTCAACTCCGTCCATAGTGGGTGCTTTCACACCCTGAAGCTGTGCCTTTACTATCTCACGCTCCGCCGGATTATCGTCAACAAAAACTATTGCTTCGGGCAGAATATTAAGTTCCGCCGCTGTGTTTGCAATGTTTCTGTCCTTGTTCTCCCAGTTTGCCTTTACGATAATAAAATCGTCGGGTTTAAGAACTCCCTCGGGGTGGTTAAGACCTGCAATTGCGTTCTCTTCGTCATTCTTTGAACAAACTGTGAGCATAATTCCCAAATCCTTATGAGCCTTAATGTAGTTCTGGAACTCATAATAGCTTTGTGCGACGCCTGTTTCCTGACCTATCTGAATATGTTCAACACCGTCGTCACCGACAACACCGCCCCAAAGCGTATTGTCAAGGTCGAGTGCAAGAGCCTTTTTATTCTTACCGAAAACCGACTTCACAATATTAGCCGTATTAAACGCAAACTCGGGAATAGCCGCAAAGCAAAGTGCATACTTGTACATATTCCAGTAAAGCGGATTCGACCATTCTTTCAGGCCGTAGCTGGCGGAAATATAATTTATATCGTTAATATAAAAATTACCTGTCTGTGAACTGTACTCATAAAATTTCATATTGAGCCGTGAGATAAAATTCTCTCTGCCCCTGTAGTCGGAACAATCCTTGTTGCCCATAAGACGATAGAACGGCATTTCAAAGTTATTCTGAATAATAGGGCATTTAAAACGCTCGCTGACTGCATTCCACATTTGCTTGTAACGTGCAAACTCCTTTTCGAGAAGCTCGTCAACCTCTTCGGGTTTATCGGTAACATTCGGGAATTCTGTAATGTTTCTGTTGGTTGTGTGTATAAACACGATATCGGGATTGAAATTTTGAAGCTCTTCACCGGGGAACATTGCGTCCTGCCAATACTGAGCGTACTCTGATTGGTAGAAAGTCGGCTCGATTCCCATATTAAGGAGAAAAAGCTCCATAACGGTTACGATATCGTTAGTGGTAGAACCGCCGAGAACGGCGATGTTTTTTTTCAGACGGACTGAACCGTCGGATAAAAGGGTTTTTTTGATTGACTTGCGTTTTTTCATAATGTATGCAGAGTCAAAGGGATATTCAAGTTCAAACATTTTTTTGCCTTTCGTATGTTATAAAAAATCTTTCGGCGGAGCGAAGCTTGTTAAAGTTTGGTCAAGCTTTTTAAAGCTTGCGGTTTCCAAAGGCAGAGCCTTTGGTCGCTGACGGAACAAATCAGCGTAGAAAATAAACTACCCTCAGCGAAACAGAACAAACTACACTTAGAAAACAAAATAAAAGCCTACACAAAAACGTATCTTTGGGTAAAAAACAAAACAGGCAACAGCGAAGCGAATTGCCGGTCGTAGAAAGACCAACTTCCGACTATCGAAATTAAAAGGAAAATTGTTTTTTCTAAATAAAACTTGTTTCTAAAGGAAACTCATTTCTTCATAAAGGAAACTTGTTTCTTCTTCACCAAACTTTAATTATTTCCGATAGTCTTTCTGCCCTCTGTCGCCGGGCGGGCGACTTACTTTTGGTGCACCCCAAAAGTAAGCAAAAACGTGCTTAAGAGGGGGGCGAAAGAAGCGGTACAGTAACTTTGGCTTTCGCCCCCCTCTTAAGAATCTCCCCCTTGGTCGTTCTATCCTACTTCTTGGGTTTTCGCCCACGATGATAACTTATTACTTTCATATCTTACTATACTTCTTTTTAAAAATATTATAGCTTTTGTTTCTTCACTGTCACTTTCGTGGGCGTATAGTTTGTGTACGTTTGTAATCTTAAACCATTAAAATTTCCACTGCAAAACAATTTGTACATTCGCCCTATTTTGGGTCAAAGAAAAACCGGTCTGCGGCTCGGCTTCTTTGTGGTGTTCCGTCGCCCTCAAGCCTTTTTAAAGACTTGAGGGAAACTTTATATGCCTTAATTATTAATAATCCTCATCATAATCGTAATCGTCATAGTCTGCGGTAAAATCATCATCGCCGCCCGTGTTATCGTCATTGATGTTTCCGACAAATCCCAGCTGACCGTCATCTACATTTATATTGTTGAAGATATCGTCATCATCATTGCTGTTATCGCTGTAGTCTGTATCATCTGCCGAAGTGTCGCCGAAATCATCGTCATCTTCAAGCTTGCTGTCTGTTGTTTCGGTTGAAGATGTATCGTCAATGTCCTCGTCTTCATCTTCATCATCAGCCGGTGCAGAACCGCCCATAGTTCTGAGATTTTCGAGGTTGTCCGCATTTGTGCCGACTGCCGAATACGAACAGCAGGAGAATAACAAATCCGTGACACCCTGTTCCTTAACGAAATCAACAAGGTTAAGCTCAAAGTATCTCATATCAACAACGTAAATTTCCTCAAACGAACCCGTAAGGAACGGAGGAATAGCGTCGCCGTAGCTGTCCTTTACAAGACAAAGCTTTCTGCCGTTCTTAACTCCCGTTGAAATCTTTACAGTGTAAATATCGCCGTAAATAAACGTACAGTACATATCGCCGTTGCTTGTAACATCTGCGAACAAATCTCCGTCCGTAACGAAATTATATCCGTAATCATAATACTTTACGGAATAATTCTTATTTTTCGGAACATAGTAAATGAAATCCTCGGGGTCGTTAAGCAGATTGGGGTTATTTCCCGAGAACGAATACATTGTACCGACATAACCGGGATTGGTTTTCTTCTGATAATCCTTGATATCGAGGAACGGAACTCCTGCCGCCTTAGCGAAATCCTGAGCCGCATAATAAGCCCCCAGCGACATCCAGTGGTGGTCTGTTCTGGTGTAGATAGTTTCGTTGACGTGCTTTGCAAGCGTCGGGCAGGGATTAATGCCCTTAACGTTTTGAAGTCTGCTGTTAATGCTCTCGATATCATCGGACTGACTTGCGTTGTAATCGCTGAAATTAAGCGGAGTATAGAACTCACTGGAGGTCGGGTCAACCATTGAATAAAGCTTTACACCCGGCAAATCAGCCGCAAACTTATTCAGGGAATCAACATAAACATCGCCCGTACCGCCGCCGTACATCGACATACCACGGTAATGACCGTCCTGATATACAACGATAATACCGTTGGCGTAAACACCGTCGGCAATCTCCTGACCTTTGGGAGTAATTTCCTCTTCTTCGCTGTCGGTGTCCTCATTCTGAGCCGCTGTATTAGCCTTACCGCCGCTTGAAGATTTTCCGCTGTCCGAATTGCCGGAATTTCCGGTGTTGTCGGTATTTGCTGTTTTATCGTTTACAACCTGCATTTGACCGGTAATTTGAACATCGTTGTACTTAATGCCGAGCAAATTCAATAGCTGACTTCCAGCCTGTTTGAGATTATCTCTGAAAGGCACGGTATCATCAAAATAATGTGTAATACCTGCCGTATATGTACCGCTCCAGTAATCGCTCCACGAGAACTTCGGGAACGTATCGAGATTTCTCTTCTCGATATTGGAAACTGTTGACCTCGGCATAGCGAGCATACAAATTACAATCGCCGTATACACCGGAACAATCGCCGCAAGAGAGAACATTCTTCCCCAGAAACGAGTTTCGCTTTTCTTTCTGTTCTCCTCGGAGTTGGGGTCTTCCTTGTTGGTGCGGTTTCTTCGTCTTTCGGCGGCAGCGGCTCTTCTCTCGGCTCTTTTTTCGGCTGCTGCGGACTCCTCTTCCGCTGCGGACGTTTCCGAACGGGTGCTTTTGCTGCTGCGTTTCTCAGCTTCTGCCGCTGTAACCGCTGAAGCCGCCGCAATTGCAGCCGCCTTTTTACCTGCGGATTTTTTCTTTAGGGTTTTCTCGGTGCTGTCGGCGGAAGTGGTTTGAGGTTTCTTTTTCTTTTTAGGTCTGTCGCTTTGAACGTCATTAACCTTTTTCGGGGCTTCTTCGATAACCTCGAAATCAGATAACTCAACCTCGGATATCTCCGTTACCTCCTGAACAGGTCTTTTCTTTTTCTTCTTTGGTCTGTCACTGCGTGTTTCTCTGACCTCGACAGATTCTTCATCTGCAAAGTTTGAAAAATCAACCTCGGAAATCTCCGTTACCTCTTCGACATTCTGAACAGGTCTTTTCTTTTTCTTCTTCGGTCTGTCACTGCGTGTTTCTCTGACCTCGACAGATTCTTCATCTTCAAAATTTGAAAAATCAACCTCGGAAATCTCTGTTACCTCTTCAATGTTTTGAACAGGTCTTTTCTTTTTCTTCTTCGGTCTGTCACTGCGAGTTTCTCTGACCTCGACCGATTCTTCATCTGCAAAGTTTGAAAAATCAACCTCGGATATCTCCGTTACCTCTTCGACATTCTGAACAGGTCTTTTCTTTTTCTTCTTTGGTCTGTCA
>CADCHW010000072.1 GCA_902801245.1 uncultured Ruminococcus sp. | reverse complement strand
TTCTCGATGTTGAAGATGTAAACGACTTTTACACTTCCGCAAAAGACGGCGGCAGAAAATCGCTTGAAAGCATTGACAAGGAATTAAATGACAAATTTCCTAAAGAAATATATCTTTCGGAAAAAGTAAAAGGTACACGCAATTGTCTTTCAAATATTCCTCTTGTTGAAAATAAGAACTATGTCAAGTGTGATTGCTGCGGAAAATATCTTTCAATATCGAAAAACGTTTATCTTGGTCTTGACTATCTGACAGAGGTAAATGGCAGAACTTTATGCAAATCCTGTGAGTGGGAATTTAGACCTGAGTCTGATTTTCACTGATTAAAATTTAAATCATTATTCTATTATTTAACTATTCACTCTTCTTTGAATAAAACAATTGAAGAGTGAACATAGAATAGTGAAAAAGCAGATTAAAATAAACTTATGATAGAGTAACCTAAAATTACCGACTAAAACAAACTTGCGGTCGGGTACGTGAAGTTACGATAAAGATGACTATCTTCACGTGTTAAAAAAATGGAGATGATTACAATGTACAATATTTTGACTTTAAATAAAATTGCTAAAATAGGTCTTGCACAGCTCGGAGATAATTACGCTGTTGCAGACGATACAGCCAACCCCGATGCCGTTCTCGTTCGTTCGGCTTCAATGCACGATACTGAACTCCCCGAGAGTTTGCTCGCTATCGCAAGAGCAGGTGCAGGCACTAACAATATTCCGATTGACAAATGCACTCAGAAAGGTATTGTAGTTTTCAATACTCCCGGTGCTAACGCTAACGCTGTTAAGGAGCTTGTTATTGCAGGTATGCTCATTTCTTCGAGAGATGTTCTCGGCGGTATCGAGTGGGCAAAAACTCTCAAAGGCAACGGCGACCAAGTAGGAAAGCTCGTTGAGAAAGGCAAGAGTAACTTTGTAGGTCCCGAGATTAAGGGTAAAACACTCGGTGTTATCGGTCTTGGTGCTATCGGTCTTCTCGTTGCAAATGCGGCTGTTGCTCTCGGTATGAGCGTTGTAGGCTATGACCCGTTCCTCAGTGAAGAGGGTGCAGGCAAGCTTGACAGCACTGTTAAGGTTACGGCTAACCTTGATGATATCTATGCAGCAAGCGATTACATCACAATTCACGTTCCGCTTAACCCCAGCACAAAGGAGCTTATCAATGCGGAGTCTATCGCTAAGATGAAAGACAACGTCAGAATCCTTAACTATGCAAGAGATGGTCTTGTTAATTCAACGGATATTCTCGCAGGCATTAACTCGGGCAAAATTGCCGCTTACATCACAGATTTCGCTACAGACGATATTCTCGGCGAAAAGGGTGTTATCGCTCTTCCGCACCTCGGTGCGTCTACTCCCGAATCGGAGGAGAACTGTGCCGTTATGGCTGCTAATGAGGTTAAGGCTTACCTCGAAACAGGTTCTGTTATCAACAGTGTAAACCTCCCGAACATCAGCCTTACAAAGACATCTAACCCACGCTTTACTGTTATTCACAGCAATGTTCCGACAATTCTTAACCAGATTACGGCTAAGTTCGGTGATTTGGGTGCTAACATCGAGAACGTTCAGAGCAAGTCAAGAGGCGACTATGCTTATACCGTTCTTGACGTAACAGGCAATACGGACGGCATTGAAGAGCAGATTAAATCTATTGACGGTGTTATCCGAGTAAGAGCTATTTAAATACGTGAAGACAGTTGGTTTAATCCATAACTTTTATTACCCGACCGAAAGTTTATTCGGTGCGGTAGTTTTTGAATAACTTTATTTCGTGCGGTAACAATTATACCAAATACTTTTATTTTGATATGATTGTTAAAAACTATCAGCCAAAAAGAATTTAATTGGATAATTACTTTTGGTCGGGTATATAAAATTAGATTTACGATAAACTATCTTCACGTGTAAAAAAATGGTTGGGTACATTACATAAAGTGAAAATTACGATAAACTATCTTCACGTGTTAAAAAAGGGCAGTGATTGTGTTATATACTTATAGCATTTCACTGTCCTTTTTCAAAAATGAAGGAGGTATAGTATATGTACGAATTACCCACTGTTTCTCGTAAAGCAGTAAGCTTGACAGCAAGCATTTCTGCAATTTTGCTGTTTTTTCTTCTCTCTAAATTGGATTTGAAATTAAGCTTGATTATGCTGCTTCCGTCTATAGTACAAATTTGCGATACCGCATATGTTTGTTCGAGAAGATTTTATTTTTATATGAAAAAGCAAGAAGATAAATCAAATGCTTTACTTGTTATGCAAATTATTGTAATTGCCTTAACGCTAACCGCAATGCCGATTATATTTATTAGCTCTGTGCTTTCTTGTATTACATTTGGCGGAAAACTTCCTCTTTATGTTTTTTTCGGGTCGCCGATTTTGTGTTTTTGTGCGGTGCTTGGTATGATATTTAATCTGAGTTCAAAAGCCAAAGTTTTGTCCGCAAAAAAAGAAGTGCGTTCTGCCGAGCCTAAACCAAACGGGTTTTACTATCCCGATGATTATAACAGCGTTGAACGGGAAGAGAACATTAATGAAAATATTTGATATTATTGGTACAGGAGGTAATACCGTTTTAGAATAATTACAACAATAAAAATCAATGAGTAATTTTTTGAAAGGATAATGTTTTGTAATGAAAAATAATATTGGTATTGGACGAAAAATACTTAGTACATTGGGGATAGTTAGCTGCGGATTTATATTTGTGTGTTTAATATCTCTGTATATCGGATATATAGAAACTTCCGTTTTGGTGATGACAGTATTTCAATTTGTACTTTTTGTAATTTATACGAGCGGTTCAATTTCGATATTTTCAAAAAAATACAGCAGATTTTTAAATAAAGAAATGATAAAACATAAAGCTATGACTGTTTCGGAAATAATTCTTTTAGCAATAGGAAATATAAATACTTTCTTTGCGGCATTCGTTCTTTGGGATAATGCAAGCAGTGATTCTCAAAACGTACTATTAATATTATTAATTGTTTCAACATTGCTGATATTGTCCAATTGTATATCTATGGTTATTTTGAGAGTACGTTTTATTGAAATGAAGAAAAAGAAATTAACCTCCGATACATACGATGCCTATGAAGATAACCTTAAAGAAAACCCGAATAAATCTCCGAATGATAATATTGTATACTTAAACAAAGAGCTTTACAACAACAATAACTCAAAATAGAAAAGGATTGGTGATATGAAAAGTAGAGTACACCCGATTCGTTTGATAATGAGTGTGATATTTGGAATTATATCGATAGTTGAATGTATTTATTTTGGGATTGTTTGTATAGAAACAGATTTAAAATTTGGAATTGCACTCAGTGCGGTATCGGCAATATTATATACAAATGACGTTCTTTCGGTTATGTGGAAAAAATATTGGATAAAAGCTCGTTATGCAGAAAGTAAATATTTTGTTATTACTGTATTTGAAATAATAGTACTTTGTATAAATATAGCTGTTATGTGCTTTATGGATTGGGTATTGATTTCGTCATGCTTTAAAGTAGCAAACGGTTTTGACAATGTTATTGCGGAGCTTATTTTGGGTATTGCAAATATGGTTATCATTCCTTTGGTTTTTGTGATAATTAATACTATAATTATAATTGTATCCAAATTCAAGCTGCTGATTAATAATGCATAATTATGATTTTTGGCGGTAGGAAGCCGGTCTTTCTTTTAGTGTATAGTGGTTAGTAAATAGTATTGACGAATGAATAGTGAACAGAGAAAAGTGTTAATATAAAGGAGGAGTTTATTATGTATAATAATAAACCCGGCAGAGGTCGGGTGGCATTTGGCGTTCTGGGCGGAATTATGTCGATAATTGTCGGCATAACTTTTATACTTTCTTTTTTATCTGATGACAGTTTTGAAGATTCGGGAGTAGTAGTGAGTATTTTATGTTCGATTCTCGGAGTATTTTTATTGGCTGCCGCATTGAATGATATAATTTCACTGTTTTCCCAAAAATACAAAGCTTTTTCGGAAAATATCGAACTTACTCATTCTGCTTTGCCGGTAATTGAAATTGTTATGCTTTCGATAAGCTGTTTGATTATGTTTGCGGCAATGATTTATGTATTTGACGAGGAATTTTTGTATGAGTTCGGAGAAGAGGGAGCATTCATAGTGGCTATTATTCTTATCCTAACTGTTATAGATACAATTATGATTATTGTTTCAAAAGGAAAGCTTTTGCAGAATAAAAATACTTATAATCCGTATTACCCTCAGCAGGGCGGATATAATAACCCTAATCAGCCTATGTACGGTTACGGAAACAATTATCAGCAGTCAACCGGAGTACAAAATCCCTACGGAAACAATTATCAGCAGTCAAACGGAGTACAGAATCCCTACGGAAACAATTATCAGCAGTCAACCGGAGTACAAAATCCCTACGGAAACAATTATCAGCAGTCAAACGGGGTACAGAACCCATACGGAAACAATTATCAGCAGTCAAACGGAGTACAAAATCCCTACGGAAACAATTATCAACAGTCAAACGGAGTACAGAATCCCTACGGAAACAACTATCAGCAGTCAAACGGAGTACAGAATTCATACGGAAACAATTATCAGCAGTCAAACGGAGTACAGAACCCATACGGAAACAATTATCAACAGTCAAACGGAGTACAGAATCCCTACGGAAACAATTATCAGCAGTCAAACGGAGTACAGAATCCCTACGGAAACAACTATCAGCAGCAAAGCGGAAATGATAACTCATATTCCGAAAGCGTAAACAAAGTAAGTTTGAACAAGAATACTTATGACAGCTTCAACGGTGGGAATAACGGCAGCGGATATTGATTTTTACAAATGAAAGCGTTCCGAAGTTTGAAATTTGAAGCGAAGAAAAATTTCCCTAAGTACTTGACTTTTTTTATTATTGATGTATAATATAACTATGTATTGATTTTGCACTGCATAAGCAGTTTCTTACACAATATTTGACATTTTAATAATATGAGAATCTTTCGCAGGAACTCAAAAACGCAGTTCTTGAAGAATTTTTAGAAATAGACTATAACAAAAAGAGCTAACGCTTGGAACGTCTGTGTAAAAACAACGCTCTGGGCGTTTTGTATTTGCAATTACGCATTTTTCGGTCGTATTGCTACAGATAATTTATTAAAAGGAGTTTTTATTTATGCTTTATAAAGATGAAGACTATGCAGAACTTGACGAACAGTACATTGCTCATACATATAAGCGTTTTCCCGTTACACTGTTAAGCGGCAAGGGGGCAACCGCCTATGATGTAGAGGGGAAGAGTTATATTGATTTCGGCAGCGGTATCGGTGTAAACAGCTTTGGTTACTGCAACAACAACTGGATATATGCAGTTACGGAACAGCTGAGAAAAATACAGCATACATCTAACCTTTACACCACAATTCCCGATGTTCAGCTTGCAAGAAGACTGTGTGAGGTTACGGGTTACAGCCGTGTGTTCTTCGGAAATTCGGGTGCGGAAGCAAACGAATGTGCGATTAAGATTTCAAGAAAGTACGGTGTCGAGAAAAGGGGAGAGAGCTGCACCAACATAATCACTTTCAGAAATTCATTCCACGGAAGAACAATTACCACTCTTGAAGCTACGGGTCAAGACGTTTTCCATAAGGACTTTTTCCCGTTCACCAACGGTTTCAGATACGTTCCTGTCGGTGACAAGGAGGCTCTCATAAATGCAGTTGACGATACTGTCTGCGGAATTATGATTGAGCTTGTTCAAGGCGAGGGCGGTGTTATTACCGTTGACAAGGATTTCGTGAAGTTTGTGGAAAATATCTGTAAAGAAAAAGATATCATTTTCATCATTGACGAGGTTCAGACAGGTGTCGGCAGAACAGGTACATTTCTTGCAAGTGAGCAGTTTGATGTAAAGCCGAACATTACAACGCTTGCAAAGGGTCTTGGCGGAGGTCTTCCTATCGGTGCAATTCTTATGGACGATGTTGTTAAGGACGTGTTCACTTACGGTGACCACGGCTCGACTTTCGGCGGAAATCCCGTAGTTTGTGCCGGTGCTCTTGCTGTTCTGGGGGAGCTTTTCGATAACAAATATCTTGAACGTGTGAGTGAAAAAGCCGACTATATCAGAGAAAAGCTTTTGGAGATTCCTCAGGTTAAGGACGTTTCCGGACTTGGTATGATGATTGGAATTAAACTTGATGATAGCTTTACCGCCGGTGAGGTTGCCGGAAAGTGTGTTGAGAACGGCTTGCTTATCCTTACCGCAAAGGATAAACTCAGAATGCTGCCTCCGCTTAATATTACTCAAGAGGAGATTGACAAGGGAATTAGGGTTTTGAAAAAATCTCTTTTTGAGTTGGAATATAAAGTTAAGCTTTCATTTTAAAATTACAGGCTTGATGTCAAACATTTGTATACTCGAAAGCGTTAAGATTTACCAAAAATCGAGATTTTTTAAAAACCCCTCCGTCAGCCTTACGGCTGCCACCTCCCCTAAAAGTGGAGGCTTTTTGGTTCTCGATTTATCAAAGTCGCCCCCTCATAGGGGAGATGTCCGCAGGACAGAGGGGTTTACTTGAATTTGCTAAATCTTTTAGATTTTGAGTATAAAAACAAAATCAACCGTCTTGTTAAGCATAAGCAAAGCAAGGCGGTTTTTTGTTGGTTTGTAGAATAAATCTATATATCATAAGCAGTTACGAAAAAATTCAGAAAGTTGTCACAAATAATATTGAATAACCCCTTGACATTGTAAGGAAAAAGACTTATAATATTAGTAATGGATTTGGAAAGTTTTACAATAAACTTCCAAGCCGTTTATGCGTTTTGTATAAATGATTATTGAGGATATAAACGCACCAAAAAATGACTAATAGTTTTTTATAACTCCTATATTCAATTTTCGGCAAAGTGAGGGACGATAAAATCGTCCCTCACTTTGCTTTTTTTTCGCACGTGAAGATAGTTGGACTTAGTCGTTAATTTGTGAACCCGACCGATAGTTGATTTTAGTCGGGGGTTTATTTTTTCGCACGTGAAGATAGTTGGTTTTAGTCGTTAATATGTGAACCCGACCGATAGTTGATTTTAGTCGGGAGTTTATTTTTTCGCACGTGAAGATAGTTGGACTTAGTCGTTAATTTGTGAACCCGACCGATTTTCAGCGGATATTGCCCGTGTTCATAAGAACATCGCCGTTCTGAATATCAATAACACCGTAAGAACAGCTGAATCTCCGCACCGAACCCGGATTCAGAATATTCAATCCGTTGTCATACTCAATGTGGGGAATATGTGTGTGACCGAAAAGAACAATATCCGCACCACGGCTTCTAGCTTTTTGCTTTAGCATATCAAGTCCGTATTTTACATGTTCAATGTGACCGTGAGTTATAAAGAATTTCTTACCCTCGATAACCCTCTCTTCACAAAGCGGAAGCGGACAGCTCCAGTCGTTGTTGCCTTTTACACCTATAAACATTTTCTCGGGAAAGTTCAGGCGAACATCGCTGTATTCTTCATAGCCGTCACCTAAAAATATGACAATCTCTGCTTTGCTTTGAGAACGAACAAGTTTGTTGAATGTGTTGTAATCTCCGTGGGAATCCGATACGACAAGTATTTTCATTTTTTGTACTCCTTTTTAAGAAATATATTCCAATATTCTATTATACAACGATAATCAAGTAAATTCAAATGTTTACACAGAAAAAATTAAATACAGCGAATTACACATTAACAATCGCCTTTGTTTCCAAAAAAAATTTTATCGATAATTTTTCTTATTTATTGAAATACGTCTTATAATGTGTTACAATAGAGAAGTGTAAGTTAATTTGTTCTCTTTATCCGTGTGCATGGCAGAATATGTTTTTACGATTTAAAATCCTGCTGTGTACAGGTTAATGTCGTTAAAAACTCAAAACATATATTATTTGTAGGTTTTAACGATATATTTGAACAATATTGTGTTTCTTCTTTTTATAATTTTAAAATGAAAAGCATAGTATTGAAAAAGATAAGAGGTACACATATTTTTTAAGAAAAGGGGAGAGAAAAGATGGATAAGGCAAATTTGACTTTGCCAAAAAGTCCGTTCCGTACCAGAGGCGGTGCAAAAGCTCCGCATAGGAAAAATACGCTTAATTCGGAATCCGTCACTATGCCGTGTCCTAAGCAGGTTATTCTGCCAATGGTTCAGCATATCGGTGCTCCGTGTAAGCCTGTTGTAAAAGCCGGTACTCTAGTTGCGGTCGGTGATGTTATTGCCGAAAGCGAGGGCTTCGTATCAGCTCCTATCCACGCTACCGTTTCGGGTAAGGTAAGTAAAATCACACAGGTTAAGCTTTCTACGGGTCAAATGGGCGACGCAGTTATAATCGATTCCGACGGCGAAATGCGTATAAGCGAAAACTGTAAACCGCCTGTTGTGAAAACAGCTCAGGATTTGCTCGATGCAGTTAAGGCAAGCGGTCTGGTAGGTCTTGGCGGTGCGGGATTTCCGACACATGTAAAACTCAATGTTCCTAAGGATAAGAAAGCCGACACTCTCGTCATCAACTGTGCAGAGTGTGAGCCGTATATCACCACCGACAACAGAGAAGCTATCGAGAACACCGACAACGTTATAAACGGTATTGTTACGGTTATGAGATTGCTGGAGCTTGACAGGGCGATTATCGGTATTGAGGATAACAAACCCGAGGCTATTAAGCTTCTGAAAAAAGCTGTGGCTGATTCAAAGGAAAAGGAAGCCGAGAGAATAGGTGTTTTACCGCTTAAAGCTCGTTATCCGCAGGGTGCTGAAAAGGTTCTTATCAAGGCTTGTACAGGCAGAGTTGTTCCCGTTGGAAAACTTCCGCTTGACACAGGCTGTATCGTTATGAACATCACTTCGGTTGCGTTTGTTTCGTCTTATATCAAGACAGGTGTTCCGCTTGTTTCAAAGCGTGTCACCGTGGACGGTTCGGCAATTTCCGAGCCTAAGAATGTTATTGTTCCAATAGGTACTCCTATCAAAGATGTTATCGAATTCTGCGGCGGTTACTCCGAGCCTTGCGGCAAGCTTATCAGCGGCGGTCCTATGATGGGTATTTCACTCGCAAGCGACGAGTTCCCGATTTTGAAACAGAACAACGCTATCCTTGCTTTCAATGAAAAAGATGCAATTTTGCAGAAAACCACAGACTGTATCCGCTGCGGCAGATGTGTTTCAAGCTGTCCTTTAAGTCTTATGCCGGCGGCTATCGAAAAATCCGTCAAGCTTAAGGATATCGACGCACTTAACAAGCAAGGTGTTATGGTCTGTATGGAATGCGGCAGCTGTGCGTTTAATTGTCCTGCTCACCGTCCGCTTGTTCAAACAATGCGTCAGGGCAAAGCTTTAGTTCGGTCTGCCCCTAAAAAGTGAGGAGTGTGAGAGTATGGAAGAAAAACTGATTGTTTCGGCTTCACCGCACATAAGAGCAAAGACCACAACAACCAATATTATGCTTGATGTTATTATAGGTCTTTTACCTGCGGCGATTGCCTCGGTTATTATATTTGGTTTCAGAGCATTAATGATTATTGCGGATACCGTACTTGTTGCGGTGCTTGCAGAATACGTTTCAAGAAAGGTTATGAAGAGAGAAAACACCGTCTTCGACCTTTCGGCTGTAGTCACGGGACTTCTCCTTGCGATGAATCTTCCCGTGGGAATAAACCCGATTTTCGCCGCTTTCGGTTCTGTGGTTGCAATTGTCGTTGTAAAGCAGATGTTCGGCGGTATCGGAAACAACTTCGTAAACCCTGCGTTGGCTGCGAGAATTATTCTCCTGTCAAGCTTCCCGTCCTCTATGACGACTTGGGCAAAGCCTTTCTATTATAAAGAGGGTGCTGTAGATGCAGTAACAACTGCAACTCCGCTTGCTATGAACGCAAACGGTCAAACTACTCCGCTTAAGGATTTGTTCTTGGGTACAACAGGCGGCTGTCTTGGCGAAACATGTGCCGTGGCTCTTATTGTCGGCGGTTTGTACCTTATTATCAGACGTGTTATAAGTCCTGTTATTCCGCTTACTTATATCGCAACTGTTGCGGTTATGTCGCTTATTTTCGGTCAGGATATCCTGTTCCAGCTTCTCAGCGGCGGACTTATGCTCGGTGCGTTCTTTATGGCTACCGATTACACTACTTCACCGATTAACACTAAAGGTAAGGTAGTCTATGCTATCGGCTGCGGAGTGTTTACATTCCTTATCAGAAATTTCGCAAATCTGCCCGAGGGTGTTTCTTTCTCGATTCTTCTTATGAATATTCTTGTTCCTCTTATCGAGAGAGCAACCAACCCCAGACCGTTCGGAGAAAAGGAGAGTAAAAATGCCTAAATTAAATGCAAAAGATATCCTTATCCCGACAGTCGCACTTGTTTTAATCTGCGGAATTTCAACGGGACTTCTCGCAGCGACTAACGAGATGACCAAAGAGCCTATTGCTCAAGCTGAAATTCAAAGTCAGAACGATTCCATTATGCTTGTGTCTGCTGATACGGCGGCTGATTTTAAGACTGTGGAAACAAGTGACGATTCTGCTCAGTGCTTTGAGGTTTACGACAGCAGCGGAACACTTTTATCCTACGCTGTTGCGACAAGCTCCAAAGGCTACGGCGGAACTATCAAGGTTATGACAGGTATAGATGCCGAAACAGGTGACGTTATCGGTGTAAATGTTTACGATAACTCTACCGAAACTCCGGGTCTTGGTGCTAAAACCTCGGAAGATGATTTCAGCGGTCAGTTCGGCGGAAATCAATCCGACACGGGATTCACCGTTTCAAAAGATGCGGATAAGAACCCCGACAAGACATCTGTCGATGCCGTAACGGGTGCGACGATTTCTTCAAGAGCGGTAGTCAAGGCTGTAAATCAGGCTATTGACGTATTTAAACAAGTGAGCGGAGGTGCGGAATAATGGCAGAAAAGAAACCTCTTATTAAGGAATTTACAAAAGGTATTATAAAAGAAAACCCTGTTTTGTGCTTAGTTCTCGGAACTTGTCCGACACTTGCCGTTACAACAGGTGTAAGCAGTGCGGTCGGAATGGGACTTGCGGCGACTGCCGTTCTGGTATGCTCAAACTCGGTTATCTCGGCTTTGAGAAAGGTTATCCCGAACAAGGTCAGAATACCTGCATACATCACGATTATTGCGGCATTCGTAACTATCGTACAGATGATAGTAAAAGCATATGCACCTGCACTTAACGATGCATTGGGTGTATATCTTCCGCTTATCGTTGTAAACTGTATTATTCTCGGAAGAGCGGAGATGTTCGCAAGCAAGAACGGAGTAGCAGCGTCGGCTATTGACGGACTTGGAATGGGAATAGGCTTTACGGCTGCATTGTTCCTTATGGGAAGCATTAGAGAAATTCTCGGTGCAGGCTCATGGCTCGGACTTCCGATTCCGATTCTTAACAGCAATCCTATTTTGATATTTATACTTCCTCCGGGAGGATTCTTCGTATTCGGTATGCTTATGGCAATTGCAAATAAGCTTAATTCGGAGAAGCCTGCGAAGAACAAGGAAGAAATCGGCTGTGCTGCGTGTCCTATGCACGACAACTGCGGCAAGCTTGCAAAAGGAGAGGAGTGTGCGGCAGAATGAGTATAACACAGCTTGTGGGTATATTTCTCGCATCTATACTCACAGAGAACTATATTTTGTGCAAGTTCTTCGGAATATGTCCGTTCCTCGGAGTTTCCAAAAAGCTTGACACAGCATTGGGAATGAGTGCTGCGGTAACGTTTGTAATGGTACTTGCAACGGCGGTAACGTGGCCTATTTACACTTATATATTAGTTCCGAACGAATTTGAATATTTGCAGACGCTTGTATTTATTCTTGTAATAGCAGGACTTGTACAGCTTGTTGAGATTGTTCTGAGAAAATATATGCCGCCGCTTTACAATGCACTGGGAATATATCTTCCGCTTATCACAACAAACTGTGCCGTACTGGGAATTACAATGCTTGTACTTGACAAGGGTGCGGAAGACCCTGCTTTCGGATATGTAGCTTCACTTGTGAACGCACTCGGAGCAGGAATAGGATTCTTGGTAGCAATGGTAATGTTTGCCGGAGTTCGTGAAAGACTTGAATCCTGCGACATACCGAAGAGCTTAAGAGGACTTCCGATAACGCTTGTATCGGCATCGCTGGTTGCTTGTTCGTTCTTGGGATTCAGCGGAATTGTTGATAAGCTTTTACAGTAAGGAGGTACAGAATTGAACAGTATTTTACTTGCGGTAATAATTGTAGTAATAATAGGACTTATAGTAGGCGTTGTGCTTGCCGTGGCAAGTGTGCTTATGGCAGTACCTGTAGATGAAAAGGCAGCGGAGATTCAGGAGCAGCTTCCGGGAGCGAACTGCGGTGCGTGCGGATTTTCGGGCTGTTCGGGATATGCGGCGGCACTTTCAAAGGGCGAAGCAGAACTTGGACTCTGCTCCGTCGGAGGTCAGGCTGTAATAGACGCAATTGCCCCGATTATAGGAGCAGAGGCAGTTGCGAGCGTACCTAAGACGGCAGTTGTACACTGTAACGGCAATGACGACAACACATCAAAGGTTACAAGATATCAAGGCATTCAGAGCTGTATGGCAGCAACACAGCTTTACGGCGGAATGGGCGAATGTTCATACGGCTGTATTGGATTCGGCGACTGTATGGCGGCTTGTGAGTACGGAGCAATAGAGGTTTGCAACGGAGTTGCGATAGTAAAGCCCGATGTGTGCAGAGCCTGCGGAAAATGTGTGAAAGCCTGTCCGAAGAAGCTCATTACTATTGAACCGAAAAAAGAACGTGCTATAGTTAAATGCAGCAACTGCGACAAGGGTGCTTTGACAAGAAAAGCTTGTAAGGTTGGCTGTATCGGCTGTATGAAGTGCGTAAAGACTTGTGAACACGATGCGGTTAAGGTTGTGAACTTCCACGCAGTTGTTGACCCTGAGAAATGCGTAGGCTGCGGCAAGTGTGCCGAACAGTGTCCGCAAAAGATTATCTTCATGGCATGATTTTTTAATACGTGGAGCTAGTTGGTCTTTAAAATAAATTTGTGAACCCGACCGAAAGTTGATTTTGGTCGGGTTTTTAATACGTGGAGCTAGTTGGTTTTTGAAATGAATTTGTGAACCCGACCGAAAGTTGATTTTGGTCGGGTTTTTTTAATAAGTGAAGATAGTTGGTCTTTAAAATAAATTTGTGAACCCGACCGAAAGTTGATTTTGGTCGGGTTTTAACATGTGGTCGATGCAAAAATATAAACCTGCAATTACCGACATACTATCAAGTGTGCCAAGTAATTGCAGGCTGTTTTATGCTTTCAAACCTGTTTTGGCTTCAAATTCGGGGATTGTCATATTGGCTTCTTCGGCAGCTTGCATTAATGTTAAATAACCTTTTTCTACAAGATT
>CADCHW010000071.1 GCA_902801245.1 uncultured Ruminococcus sp. | reverse complement strand
ATTTTGAAATACTACGAAATAAATTCCAGTGATGATACGCAATATAGGTGACTTGTGGATTGTGCATAAAACAAAGACTCGACTTATACAAAATCAATAAGAGTTTTACATTGTATCATTGTAAAGGTGGTGACTTCGTGCGTAAGCGTATAATTTGCGTGATACTCTGTGCGGTGCTGCTCTTTAGCTCCTGTTGCGTGACAGCTTTCGCAGCCGATAACAGCTTTGATTTCTTTGATTTCTATTTTACGTATTGTAACAGTATTTTCTATAAAGACGGTATAGCAAGCGACCCTGATAGGCTTGTAGATTTCTATAGTACGGACGCAGGTAAAACCGCAACGTTATTTAATATGTTCCGGAACGGTGGAGTTCTGCCGGCTTACATCGCTAAAAAATCCCTTGATGGTGCTGTAGACGCTAGATATATTGCAGCTCAGGTAGATAAAGATATGGTAGAACAGATATATAGTGATGCCGCATTGATTGCAATTGATGAGTATCGTACATACGGTCTTGACGAGTTACATTTATCTACAGGAGATAATATATATTACAGTAAGATTACTGTGTCCGGTTCTATCCCGGTTACCGATGCCGGTTCATCTTGGACTAGTTCAAGCAAGTACAAATTTGGCAATGCCGGAGTTTATAGCGTGTCCACTCCTGTTGAAACTGATACTGTGTATTGTTATCCCGGTGGTGCATTACCGCCTATGTTCTACGTTCCAGCTAATGCACATCTTTATCAAGATAGTGTATTGTTGCCGTCCGGATATCTGTATTTTGTGCTTGGCGATAATTCATTACTTCAAGCTCAACCCGGATATTTTAATTATGCGGCCTACTATACCGGTGACGGTTCTACATCAAACAGTCTTACATTTGGTATTTCCCGAGGTAGTGTTTCATCAAGTGGTTATGTGCCTGATGTCAGAGCTGAATATTGCAAAATCTATTCGAGCGGTGATGTTGTCGGTCAGATTAACACATCTAGTTATCCGGGGTGGAGTATGACCAACTTGTTTCAGCAGATGTGCGGATTTATTATTGACCATCCTAATGTTACTGCTCCAACGCCTGTAATGCCTGATGATATACCGTATGATGACGATGATAATGTAGTGGTTATGGTTCCTATCGATGAGCCGGGCGAACCTGTATATATGTCACCTAATGAGTATAACAATTATGTCAATAACGGTGATATCTACAATACCGATGATCACAGCAACAATGTCGTTAATAATGATACAATTAATAACATCACCAATATTTATAATACTTATGATGATAGCAAGATACTAAATAAATTGGATATTATTATTGAGTATCTTGACAAGATATATCGGTCGATTAAAAATATTAATTTTGATGTCAATATTGACTATGACCGAATCGATGCTATTGTCAATCCTCCGCCCAGTTATGATAATTTTTCTGATATAACGGCACAAGTGCCGCTTATCGGAGAGGTTCGGCAGCTTATCACGGACTTTCAGGCGGCTGTTAATGCTCCCTCTGGTGTGCCGCATATAGATTTTGAGTTGTTTGGTGTGCAAGATTCTATCAAATTTGATTGGTATATGCCTTATCAAGCACGCATAAAAAATCTATTAAAAGGATTTGCCTATCTCTGCGGTGTTATCGGTTGTTGGCTGTCGCTTAAATCAGCGTTTGGAATTAGTCGAGGAGGCGAAGAGTAATGCCACAGCTTATACTTAATAATTTGTATGATACACTTGAAGATTTTTTTTCTAATTTTAGTAATTGGTCACTTCCTGCTTGGGTGTCTGATATTGTTCCGATACTTACCGACACGCTGCAAACATTAAATTTTTTTGTACCCCTTGATACTTTCTTATCGGTAACCCTTACGGTTTTCGAGTTTAATGTTATCCTAATAGCTTTCCGGTTTATTTGGTTGAAAAAAGTAAGATGAATTTCCTATCTCTATAAACAATGAAACGAATACGAGGAAAACGCCGCCACCAATAATTTTGATAGGGGCAATATATTTCCCAGCGGCGTAATTGCACAAACTAGACTTTTCAACGTGTGGGAATGTGGGAAATTTCAATTTTCCATATTTCCACGTGTTGAAAAGTCGGATTAAGAATAAAAGAACCCCAGGCGGTGGAATGCGTAAAATCGAAGATTTTACACATTCCATTGCCTGGGGTCAACTGTGTTTCCTATGTATTTCATAGCACGCTTTTTTGTTCTTGTCAAATTACAGTTTTGTAACCATATCTTATGAGCGGCTATCTTTGCAGCTCCGGAAGTCTTAGGTGCGTTGTTATCTGCCTTTTGGCTAATGGTTCTATTGCCGATACAATATATGTTTCGGGAATTATCGGATCTTCTTTTACCGATACTTCGGTATATCCTCGTTTTTTGTATTTCCTTATAAACCTTTTTACTATTTTATTTTTATTTTTCTGTTCCATTGTTTAACCTATCTTAACATTTGAGTGGTTGAAACTGTTTTTGTTGTTTGTGATTGTAATATTTTTTGATGACCATTTTGCAGTTGGTTCATCGGTCAGACCTGCAATATAGTCTAATGATACATTATAAAATTTTGCTAATTTTATTAAATCATCTATTTTGATATCTCTTTTACCGTTTTCCCACTTTCCGTATGCCGTTTGGGTACAATTCAATAATTCAGCTATTTCTCTTTGAGACAAATCTCTATCTTCTCTTAATTCTCGAAGTCTTTCTTTATAATTTTTCATTTAATATCACCTAAAATAATTATAAAATTTTAATCCAATTTGTATTGACTTTTAAGACGAATTGGATTATAATAATATTAAGCCAATTTGGCTTAATATCAAAGAGAACGTTTGGGATTATCAGTGAATTAAGAAAGGACTTGATTAAATGTCAAAAGAGTTAAAGACTTCGGCTAATACCGGAGCAAAGGAAAAGGGCATAGAAGAAAGAACTTATGATTTGAGAAGTAAGTTTTCTGATGATGAGTACGGTTTTTTGTTAAGCCGTGTATTTGATAAGTTTGAAGATTTGGATAATGAATTGTATCTTAAAGTCATTAGTAACCGCAGAATACTTAGTGATGATATTGAGCAGTTACAGTCTATTATACGTGATTACCTTAAAGTTACTTCTATTAATGACCGCTATCTTATGGGCACTGCTATTCTTCAAAAACTTTTTGATTTGCTTTGTTCTGAACCGTCTAAGGTTACTGAAGCAGAACCGCAGGAGCAGTCAGATGTTACCGATACAGAACCCCAAGAGCAGGAGAGGGAAGAGCCACAGGAGAAAAACAGTGCAGTTTTTAAAGTAACTCTTTATTTTGAAAATGGTCAAACACTTTCAAAAATCTTTAAGTATCATACTTCCGATTTTGATATTGGTTTTATTTTTAAGCTTTTTCAAAATTCCCCCGAACCACCTGATTCTAACTTTTGTATTTTTAACATATTTAATTTTGTTGATGTACGAGGTAAGGTTGTTTCAATTGAAGTATCCTGTGATATCTCTGCAATGAAGAAGAGTACAACCTCCTTACAATCTCGTGCACGTTATGAGATTATTGAAGTTCATTCCGTTGAGGTTGATAACTTTAAGTTTGATAACCGTGATGTAGTTGCATTTTGTCAGACAATTGAAGAATCCGAACGTCTTGTTAAAGCTCTGTCGGCTTTAAATGAGGATAAACCTCATTATAGATACGAGTATGAGCTTATAGCTCCTTACAATTCGATTTTTGACGAACATTTTGATATACAAAATATCCCCGGTGTTCTCAATGATACTTTACCGTTTTGAGGTGTATAAAAAATAATTAGTTTAAAATCCTTGATTGATTTCAAGGTAAATATATAATGAAAGGTTTTGATGTTATGAAAATGTTGGTTTATGGCAAGAACTGCGGCTCTTTTGTGAACGATAACGGCGAAGTTGTAGAGTTCTGGAAGCTCTCCGGTGTAAAGTTCGCTCGATATGTTGACCAGAAAGACGACGGAGTTAATAAGGTGATTGGGGGAGAGTGTAACAAGTATTCCGTGTTGAAGTCGGTCTTTGAAGATCTTCCTGATGATGCAGAAAGCTATGACGGCGGTCTTCTCCTTGATGTTGACTTTGACGACAAGAAAAAGATTGTTTTTGCTGATATAGCTGATTAATGGTGATTACAATGAGTGATACCGATGTAATTACTCCCGAAGTCGTTGAAACGATTGATTATGCAGTTCGTCAAACTCAACTGCTGGAGGCAATATCTATTGATGTACACGCTCTGGTTTTAATCGGCATTACATTAGGTGGATTTTTAATTGCATATCTTATTTGTAGGGTGATTAAATCCGTTATAACTAGTTAATGATTGGACATTTTTGTCTTTCATATATCATTTTAAGAGGAGTGAATAATATGTTAGCTAATTTTGCACATTTTGCGACTGCTGCCATTGCTGTATTGGCTGATGCTGCCACTCAGATTATTACAACTGATGCACTCAATCCAATCGGCGAAGGAATGAAGAGTGCTGCATCTGCTGCGTTGCCTGTTGGTGTCGGTGTTATGGCAGTAACCGCAGGAATCCCAATTGCTAAAAAGATAATCAAGCAGCTCGGACGTTAAGGAGTTGATGTTATGTCAATTGCTAATGTTGCAGCTACTGTATTATCAGTGATTGCATTGTCAGCCTCCGGAACAGGTAACCCGGAAGATTATCCCGAACCGTATGACGTGTCGCTACCAATGTATCCGTGGTATACTGTATCATCTAATGATACCCTTTTCCAAGCTGTTGGCGATGGTATGATTAGTGCAGCTGAATCTGCATTGCCTGTCGGAATAAGTGTAATGTCAGTAACCGCAGGTATACCGGTTGCGAAAAAGGTTATAAAACAGTTGGGTCGATAATTCATTATGTTACTCTCCGTGTACAAAACAGTCAATTTTTATAGTTGGCTGTTTTGTTCTATCCGGATTAAGGAGTTTTTTTATATGTTTAAAACATTATTTCATATTACTATTGCAGGACTTATTTTGTTCTTTTTATATAAACATCGTTTTTTTATCAAACTCTTTCCAGCTCTTATGTTCTGGAAGATTAAGGATAAGAAAAGTACTGATAAAACCGTATTCCCATATTACGGAGTTACCTATTACGCAGGTCCTCAAGGCTGCGGGAAAACAATGTCTATGGTTCACGACCTTGAACAGTATCGGAAAGATTATCCGCTTGTTAAGATTTATACTAATTTCGGGTATAACAATGAAACAGCGGCATTAAATGATATTTATGATTTGATAAATCCGGAGTTATACAATGGGGAACAGGGAACTATCTTCGTACTGGACGAAATACAGAACGAGTTTGCGGCTTCGACCAGTTCCAACTTCCCACCGAATATTCTTCAAACAATCACACAGCTCCGTAAACAAAAGATTCTTGTTTTATGTACAACACAGGTATTTACAAGAGTATCTAAACCGCTTCGGGAACAAGCAAAGTATGTTATTGAATGTGAAACAAGGTTCGGACGATTTACAGAAAACAGAAAGTATGACGGTATTGATTATGCAGACGGATTTGATAAGTCTGAAAAGTACAAGAAAGAACACTTGATATGTATTGAGCATAACGCATTTATTCAGACCGACGAGCTTAGAGATTGCTATGATAGTTACAAGCTCATCCAAAGGCTTAAGCGTGTCGGATTCAAAAAAAATAATACTGATGATAATTAAAAAACTGAGGTAGAACCTCAGACCGGAGGGGGTTGGGTAGTACCCCCTCTGAACCTACATTATAACCGGGAGTTGTTACATTATGGATTGTAATTTCACAACTAATAAAATAATATTTGACTATTTCGCATTTACAGTTAAAGATGTCGAGCCGGAAGATATGATAACTCTTCTTGGTCTTGACGGTGTAAATTTCATTGACCTTGGCAGTACAAGAGGTTATCATCATAGATATTATTATGACGGTGTTAGTATTATGTTCGGTGGTCGTGAATATAATGATGTGTTTGTTGAAATGTCCGGTCAAGGTTGCAGGGTGTACGAATCTTACGGGAATGATGATTGGTTTGGGCTATCATACTATGTTTTGGTTACTGAATCCGCTAAAATGTGTCGAATTGATGTAGCATATGATGATTTTAACGGCTTGCTCGACCTTGATTTAATTCAAAAAGATGTTTCTTCTGCTGCTTGGGTAGCACGTTGTGATAATATATCTGTTGTTAATGAATATTCTCGTACCGGTCTTGTAGGTAGTACAGTAATGTGTGGAAAACGTGGATCTAATATATCTTGTAGAATCTATGATAAGGCTAAGGAACGCAACCGACAAGACGAGATTGAACACTGGGTTCGCTGTGAATTACAAATCAGACATAAACACGCTGATAACTTCCTATATTATTTGCTTGCTGATGATGTTAAGAGTATTTACGGTATGGATATTGATGTAAACAGGCGTTTGGATTCCTTGTATTTTGCTGTCCTTAATCACTTTTTGCGTTTTATTGATTTGAATTCCAACTCAGACAGCAACCTGTGGCGGAAACCGCTTGCAGAGCATTGGAAAAAGTTCATTGAATCGTACAAAGGTAAAAGTATATCATTGTACTCTGCACCGGGTGTAGAATATAATGTTTCTAAGCTTGTTTACACCACTACAGAACAATTTGGCGGTATGATTTACACATATATTCAGATTTTTGGACTTGATGAACTTGGGGAAAAAGTTAAGCCTAAGAAATTCAAGTTAAATAAGAAATATGAAGTTTTGATTGAATCTGAGCGACTACGACGAAAGGAGCTTGCAAATGCCAATTGATCCAACAAAGCAGTTAATAACATTGATATATGAATACTTGTATAACCGTGGCTGCAAGCTTGAAGCGGAGTATCACCAATGTTTGGACACTCACTATAAAAATATGTTTTTCCGACACCCGGAGAAGCACATAACAACATTTGAATTGATTGAGCTTGTTGAGAAAAAGGCACAGTATGAATACTTCCAAACAGTTCAGCGAGATTTACAGTTGATTTTGAAATACTACGAAATAAATTCCAGTGATGATACGCAATATTTTGAAATACTACGAAATAAATTCCAGTGATGATACGCAATATAGGTGACTTGTGGATTGTGCATAAAACAAAGACTCGACTTATACAAAATCAATATTTTGTATAAGTCGAGGTAGGAGATTAAGCAAGTTGCACAATCACTTGCTATGATTGCCCGGTTCATCAGGCTTAACTTCGTAACTTTTCAACAAATTATGTACATCATTACGCACGAAGCGTTCCGGAAACCTCTGAAACATATTACTATAATGTAACAGTTCTATGTATTCTTTTTCCAAGCGAGCAGAATTAAAGTAAAAATATTCATACAGTAATATCACTAGTTGTCTTGTTGGGTCAATTGGCATTTTTAATTAACTCCTAACCTGTTAATCGTTCTTCTTCATCGACTCGTATGTTAATATCGATATTAACTATAACGTGATAATGAATGTCTTCTTCGGAAAGTTCCACATTAGTACAAATTATTGCAAGCCAGTCTTTCTTGTTTGAGCGATTTCTTACTTTCTGTAAACATAGAGATTACTTCTGAAAATGACAAGGGTGAAATAGAATTAATTCCCGCAAAAATTGTTTGTGTAAGTACTTGGAACGTCCGGAACGCTTTTTGCAGCGTGAGTAAATCTGTTTGATGTCAAGTTTGTTTCCATCGAAAACATAGTGAATTTTAGAACTTTTTTCACCATTGCTATAGTATCAAGATTACACGTTTTTTTGATTTGAATAACAGTTTTAGGATTGGAAAACCAACTGTCAAATAAAACATACTTTGCATGATGACCTGATTTTATCGCATTTGTTAGCATATCTATCATAACATCGGTTGCTTTTTGTCGTGACTGGCTGCGGCGTTTGTACGATAGGAAACGTTTGTCATATTCTTCAATAGTACCAATCACATTTTTATCTTTTCTGGATGACATCAATCTGTGCGTTATCGGAAGAAATGAATTTCCATCAGACCACCCCAATGTAAGCATACGAAATCCGTTGACATATTTCATTGAAACATGGATAAACTGATTGACTATCCTCTCTGAAAGCATAACCGTAAATTTTTCCCAGTTAATTTTGCCGTTGTTTAGAAAACGATAAACGGTGTTTTTTGAGAAATTTTCTGTAAAGCGATTGGTTGCAATTTGCATATACATTGAACGGTTCGAGAACATTAAATATATTAAATACCAGAATATTTCAATAACAGCAATACCGGTTGTTTTGCTTGTATTACACTTTTTTAGTAGTTTTCCTATTTCATACTTTTTGAAAAATAAAGAAATTCTGCTTTCCCTCTCTTGATTGTTTTCTGTTTCCTGTGGTAAGTGATTTGGGGTGGGAAGTTTAAGTTATTAAGTATAAATTGTGGCATTACTCTTCCCCTCCTCGATTAATCGCAAATGCTGATTTAAGCGACAGCCAACAACCGATAACACCACAGAAATAGGCAAATCCTTTTAATAGATTTTTTATGCGTGCTTGATAAAGCAAATACCAATACAGACTATGTTTTTATCCACATTACCCTCTGAAAAAAATCTTCAACCCAAAGGTTGAAGATTTTTTTAGTCGTTAATTGTTTAGAAACGCATTTTATGCGGACTTTTAGACAATTTGATAGTTTTGAGTTTCCAGACTAGGGAATATATAAATTTCGCTTAAACCTTTTCAAAGACACAACAGATTTGCTGCCACTTTTATTCTTTATTATTGTTTCTTTTTACTTCGTTCCAAACTCTTCAAGAATCAAACCTTTGTTGTGTTCCAGTGCCCAGTTAATGCTCCATTGACTTGTAAAAAGAAGTAAGTAATTTCCACGCAAATCCTGAATTCTTTTAGTATCCGAAGCTAAATCTAGTTTCTTCGGGTCAATTACGGTGTTTCCTATCCATCGTATAAACTGATACGGCAGACCCTCCATAACAATCTCAACGTTGTATTCATTGTTCAGTCTGTACTTCAATACGTCAAACTGCAATGTTCCCACAACTCCAACTATAACCTCTTCCATACCCGAGCCGAGTTCCTGAAATATCTGAATAGCACCTTCCTGTGCAATCTGTGTTGTACCCTTTACAAATTGCTTCCTCTTCATCGTGTCTTTCTGCCTGAGAAGCACAAAATGTTCGGGGGCAAATGTCGGAATGCCCTTGAATTTGATGTTCTGCCCCGGCGAACATATAGTATCTCCTATGGAAAATATTCCCGGATCAAATACACCTATGATATCCCCTGCATATGCTTCATCGACAATCTCTCTGTCCTGTGCCATAATTTGCTGCGGTTGGGATAGCCTAAGCTTTTTGTTACCCTGTACGTGAAAAACTTCCATATTCTTTTCAAATTTACCCGAACAAATTCTCATAAATGCTATTCTGTCACGGTGAGATTTATTCATATTAGCCTGAATCTTAAATACAAAAGCCGAAAAATAATCCGAGGTTGGCTCAATTACAGTTGTTTCCGTTTCACGTGGGAGCGGCGGAGTTGTAATGTTCAGGAACTCTTCAAGGAATGGTTCTACACCGAAGTTCGTAAGTGCCGAGCCGAAAAATACAGGTGTGAGCTTACCCGAACGAACTTCGTCCAAGTTAAATGAATCTCCTGCACCATCAAGAAGCTCTATTTCGTCAATCAAATCCTGCTTGTGATACTTTCCTATAAGCTCTTCAAGCTCAGGGGAATCAAGCTTCGCCACAGTCTTCTCAACCTCTTTCTGACCGTTGTGAGCCGCCGTGAACGCAAGAACTTCCTGCTTCTTTCTGTCGTAAACTCCCTTAAACTCCTTGCCGCTTCCGATAGGCCAGTTCATCGGGCAAGTGTTGATTCCGAGTACCGTTTCAATATCTTCAAGCAAATCAAACGGACTTTGTGCATCTCTGTCCATTTTGTTTATAAATGTAATAATTGGAATGTTTCGCATAACACAGACCTTGAACAGCTTCTTTGTCTGGTTCTCAACACCCTTTGACGCATCAATAACCATTACTGCGGAATCTGCCGCCATAAGTGTTCTGTAGGTGTCCTCGGAGAAGTCCTGATGTCCCGGAGTATCGAGAATGTTAATGCAGCAGCCGTTATATTTAAACTGGAGTACCGAAGATGTTACGGAGATACCTCTTTGCTTTTCAATCTCCATCCAGTCGGAAACAGCATGCTTTGAAGAGTGTTTGCCTTTTACAGAGCCTGCCGAGTTGATAGCTCCTCCGTAAAGCAAAAGCTTCTCCGTAAGCGTTGTTTTACCCGCATCGGGGTGCGATATAATTGCGAAAGTACGTCTTTTATTAATCTCAGATTTTAAATCCGCCAATCGAATAACCTCCTAAAAAATCCGTAGCTGTACGGTTGCGAAGCTTGTTAAAGTTTGGTCAAGCTTTTCAAAGCTTGCGGTTCAAGGGCAGAACCCTTGTCGCTGACGGAGCAAACTATAAGAAGAAAAATAAACTTCCCTCAGCGAAACTAAAAGAACTTTTCAAAGAAAAACCAAAATAAAAGCCTACATCGAAATAATATCTTTCCGTGAAAATTAAAATAGGCAACAGCGTAGCAAATTGCCGGTCAAAGACAGATAATCTACAATTTGATTTCAACCGTACAGTTAGAAAAATCCTTCAATATAAATTTTACTATATTTTGAGAATTTGTCAATATCCATACTCGTTTTATAGAAGAAAATCATTTTTTTAAATTTTAAATCTTCGTGATTTTTCATATAAATATTTATCTTTTTATCGCAATTTAAATAATTGTTCCGAAAAATAAAAAAATACGAAATGTTCATACTTTCGTAACAAATATATATTATAATATATACAAATCAATTAAGCGTTCTACTAATTTTCATATACCTTCCAAACTGGGCAGAAGTAGCAATACTTCTGCCCATCCCCTTTTACACTTTTTTCTCTTCCCTGTTCTCTTTTCTCTAATAATATTCGGTATACATCTATACTTCCGAACAGTTTCACCCTCTCACTCTATAAAAAAATCAAAGGAGCGACCAAATGAAAACCTTAGGTTTATATATACATATCCCGTTCTGTAACGGAAAATGTCCGTACTGTGATTTTTACTCTCTCAAACAAACGGAAGAATCTATGGACGAGTACATTTCATATTTGAACAAAAAAATATCATCATATACAGACTATGCCGCAGATACAGTATACTTTGGCGGAGGAACTCCAAGTCTGCTTGGCACTGACAGACTTATCTCAGTTCTCAAAAACATACACGACAGTTTCGGTAACATACAGCGTGAAACTACCCTTGAAGTGAATCCCGAATCGCCGAATTGCCTTGATTTTGAAAAGCTGAAATTTTACGGTGTAAACAGAGTGTCGATAGGATTACAGTCTGCTAACGACAGCGAGCTTAAAATTCTCGGAAGAAAACACACCGCCAATGATGTTCGCAACACTGTGAAAACGGTTCAGTCCTCGGGTATAGAAAACATTTCCCTCGATTTAATGATAGGCATAAGCGGTCAAACGGCGGAGAGCCTTACCCGAAGCATTGAGTTTTGTGCGGATTTAAATGTATATCATATTTCGGCGTACATATTGAAAATCGAAGAGGGTACTGTTTACTTTAAAAACAAGGACAGCCTTAATCTCCCTGATGACGATACTGTATGCGATTTTTACGAGCTTATGGTTGACAAGCTGGATTCTCTCGGTTACGGGCAATATGAAATCTCGAATTTTGCACGTGACGGCTTTGAAAGCCAACATAATTTAAAGTACTGGAATTGTGAGGAGTACCTCGGTTTGGGAGCTTCTGCTCATTCGTTTATAGATAAGAAAAGGTTTTACTACAGCCGTTCGATACGAGATTTTTACAATAACAAGATTATTCCCGACGGTACAGGCGGAGATGAAGAGGAGTACATTGCAATGGTACTAAGATTGTCGGGCGGACTTCAATACGGGAAATTCAGAAATTACTTCGGCTATGATTTGCCACGGCATTATATTTACAATGCCAAAAAGCTTAACAAAACAGGCTTGCTGTATGTTGACGATATCGGAATAAGACTTTCGCCAAAGGGGTTTCTTTGTTCAAATTCAATTATAACAGCAATCTTGTATAACGAGTAATTGATGTGGAGGGTAGTTTATTTTTCCAAAAGAGCTTTTCAATAATCCATAATTGGTTTGTAAAATTAAGGAGAGATTTGTGTTAAATCTCTCCTTTTTTTGGTAATTAGTAATTAGGCTTGTTAGACTGATATGCTCTCTCCCCACAGTCTGAGCAGTACCAGTAGTCTGTTACTGTACGGTCTTCGTATACTGGATCGGTATGAACATGATTGATTACAGTCTGTGTCTTTTCTGTTCCGGGGACTTCGAACTGAACCTGTTCACGCCACCATGTTGTTTTATATTTCCAGTCATGTGCGAATCCGTGTTCTTGTTGCCAGTCATGTACATCTTTTACCTCTTCTCCGTTTAAAATAAATTGATAGCTATATGGTGTGTATTCAGGGTGACCTGGAATGTGACTTATGTTAGGAACTGTTTCAAAATAACCTATACACTTGGTTTAATGATATAATTCCATTTTTCGTTAGGACCCAAGTACTCAATGTTAAGTAATTCTTTTTGT
>CADCHW010000070.1 GCA_902801245.1 uncultured Ruminococcus sp. | reverse complement strand
TCCTTTTTCTCGGTGACAGCTTATTCATTATATCATATCGTTTTTCTTTTGTCAAGACTTTTTTGAAATTTTTTTAAGAATTTTTTTGAAGTCTTTTTTAGAAGAACGTTTGATATTCTGTTTTGTTTTGCCCTCTCGAAGAGTGCTTATCTATAATACCAAATCTTTTTGCTTTTGTCAAGACTTTTTTAAAAATTTTTTTGAATTTTTTCAAGGTCTTTTTTGACGAAAGCTGTCTGATATTACGTTTTTGTTTGCAGTCTCAAAAAGTTCTCGAAAACCGCTTGATTCACCGTCTGTCGGGTCTTTGGTTTTCTGTCCTCTCGAAGAGTGCTTATTTATAATACCACACCAAATTTGTTTTGTCAACACTTTTTTGAAGAATTTTTAATTTTTTATACTAAAACTTTCCCAAATTGACGGACTATATCTCAAAAAGTCGCTCCAAATCGTTGTTTTATGGCAATACTATAGTTTTAAAGTTTAATCCTATTATGGCTTTATTTCTCAAATATTGCCTAAAAACAACCTGAAAAAAGAAAAAAGCAACGCAAAATACCACATTATTAAGCTACTATTTACTAAAAATTGTTTTTACGGTTGCTCAAAACACCTTTTGTACTATATAGCATAGTTAAAAAATGCCGATAATACGCCACTTTATAGCTATAGTACGATAAATTGGGAAACTTTTATTATACTATGTATGAGAACAAACCTTAATACTTAATAAAGGACTCTCAATTAAGATTAAAAGTTTCCCTCAATATATCATACAATTCTCTTGCGACATCTTCATCTATTTGAATTGACTGACTAACTCTATTTTTATCTTTTCTTGTTAATCTACCGTATGTATCTATTTGTATATATTTCTTTTCATTTACAACAAAAGTAGCATATGTCGCTGCTACTTTATCGTGAATAGAATTACTTTCCTTTTTAATATGTTCAAAGGAATCTTTATTAATAAGAGCCATCTTATTCTCTCCTTTTATCTAAGTAATTGATTATATATTATAACAAAAATCTACCAATATGTCAAGTCATTTTACAATTTAAATTAAATAATAATCTTTTACCTCTTCCTGTATAAAACTACCTTTTTTCGTTCATACTTTAAGTAATACCAATTTTATACAAAGGAGCATTATAATGAAAAGCAATAAAAAACGAATAATTGTTTCCTTAGTCCTTGTTCTCTCTCTTGTGACTGCTTTCCTTTTAAATGGGAGCAATGCGGCAGCGTTGTCAAAGTACGGTTCTTCGGGAAACGAGGTTACTCAAATTCAACAGAAACTTCAATCCCTCGGTTTCTACAACGGCAGCATTGACGGAGTTTACGGGACGGAAACTAAAAATGCCGTCACGGAATTTCAAAAGAGCTGCGGACTAACTCCCGACGGAATCGCCGGAACGAAAACTCTCACCTACCTCGGGCTTTCCTCTAACTCCTCTTCAAACAGCTACGGCTTTACACAGAGCGAAGTTGAGCTTCTGGCACGTACTATCTCGGCGGAGTCCCGTGGAGAACCGTATGAAGGGCAGGTTGCCGTCGGAGCGGTTATCCTTAATCGAATAGAACACCCCTCTTTTCCAAACACTATGGCAGGCGTGATTTATCAGAACGGTGCTTTTTCGTGTATTGACGACGGTCAGATTAACGAGCCTGTTTACGAATCAAGCAAACGTGCAGCCGTTGACGCAATGAACGGCTGGGACCCCTCGGGCGGTGCGATTTACTACTACAATCCTGTGACTGCCACAAATAAATGGATTCGTTCCCGACCAATTATTGTTACGATAGGCAAGCACGTTTTTTGCTCATAGAATTTTTTTGTTTCCCATAGGCATAAAAGTTTTATTTTAAAATAACTTTTATCGCAGGCACAAAACTTACGACAAGAAAAAAGTTAGTTTGCGTATTTCCCGTGGGTGTTGCCCACCGTTGCCCACCACATTGTACAAAAAGCACTCATTAAATTTGTTGATGTTTCTCTTTCAAAAAAAAATTGTTAGAAATTTTTTAAAACCTATTGTTTTTATCTCGAATATTTAGTAATATTATATTAGATGATTTTATCTAATAAATTTTTACAAGGGGGATCATTAAAATGAGTGTTCCGGTAAGTGCAAGCAATGCTCTTGCACGAAATCTTAACGTTGTTAAGATGTACTTCAAAAAGCCTACGGCTTTGCTAATCTCTATCCTTTCATTGTTGACTTTAATATTAAACTTCATGTTTAATTCAAAGTCAGCAACACCCATAGTTTCGGGTATCAACAGTTTTCTGTCGTCAAATCAGATAGCTTATGAAATGTCGTCGCCAAATATGGTTTTGACATTTTTGATATCCGGTATCTGTGCGGCATGTTTCTTTATGATTTACTTCTCCTCCGCAGCTCCAAGCGGAAATCCGGCTATTTTCTTTACAGTGCTTCATGTTATTTCCGTTATAGAATTAATCGGTCTCGCAATTATTGCACTTATGACAACTATTTTCGGACTTGTTTCAATTCTTTCCATAAGCACTGTTATTACATTCATGGGTAACAATGTTGAGGGTTTGGAGAACCTTAACGTTGATGAAATCAGCAGAAACATTGAAGCTTACAAACCGTCTATGTTTTTGAGTTTGGGCATTTGGGTTGTATTTTTTGCATTTGTTCTTGTGTACGTGAATGCACAGACTGCATTCCTCAAATCCTGCAAACGTTCCTGCAAAGAGCCGAGTATTTTCTTCAAGGGTGCGTCAACATTTGGAAATCTTTCAATGGTGTTTGCTCTTATTCAGCTTGTATTTGTAGTTATTGCTTATCTTGCATTCAACAGCACGGAAACTTCAACCGATTCAATCAACATTGACTTCTCTTCATTTGTAACAATAATGCTTGCCTACACCTTATGCAATGCGATTAATCTTTTCCTTAAAGGTTCTTTTGCCAAGAAGTGGGAGTCGTTTGCAAGAGAGAACGAGGTTTATGTACCTGTTACAGCTGCGTCACGTTCGCCCGAAGCAAACCCAATTGCAACATTTAAGGCTACTACAAGACGTTCCAACGATGCTGTTAAGCAGAGCCAGCCTTATCTTTACGGCGAAGAGGAAAACAAAGACCCGAACAAGAAATCTTCCTACATTCCCGAAGAGCTTCAGAACGACTATCCCGAGCCGCAGTATGATCAACAGCCTCAGGGCGGTATGATGAACGATCCGTTTATGAGCGGCGACCCGTTCTCGGGTGATCCGTTCGGACAAGACCCGTTTGCACAGTCGCCTATGGGTAACCCTTACGGTCAGCCTCCTATGACTAACCCTTACGGTCAGCCCCCCATGGACCCCAACGGCGGCAACCCCTACAACAACGGTATGATGTAGCGGCAATGCCTGCTGGAAATACGTGAAGATAGTTTATTTATAACGTAGCTTCCGTACCCGACCGAAAGTTGTTTTTAGTAATTATTTTATAATTTGGGGGCGGATTCACAAAGTTACGGTTTTTTAAGTTTCTTATCGTGTTTTCAATCGGCATTGCTATATAAAGCAATTGTATTATATACCTACTATTACGGATTTTTATTTGTGATGGTAGGTATATTTTTTATTTTCATTTATCGGTGAATAATTGAAAGGCTGTTTTTTGGAAAGAAATCTGATATAAGGAGATGGTTTATTTTTTTGTATTGTTCCGTTAAACTTTAAAATATTGTTCCGATAGGTTGATATTGTTCCGATAAAACGGTATAATAAATATCAGATTGGAGGAATGATTTATGTTTATGACTGTAAAACAAGCCGCTGAAAAGTGGGGTATTTCCGACAGAAGAATTAGGGTTTTATGTTCCGAGGGTAAGATTCCCGGAGCATATCAAGAAGGCAGAGTGTGGAAAATCCCTATTGATTCAGATAAACCCACCGACGGACGATATAAATCAAAAGAGAGCATTCTTGAACAGATTGACCGTAAGAAAAAAGAATTAGACATTATTAACTGTGACAAATTTAATAATCTATAATATTAAGATTAACTATCGGTAGGGGTAGTGAATTAAAGCTAAAAAGAACTATTTCAATGTGTTTCAAGCAAGCATTACCCGAAAAAAAACTGTTATTACAAGTAAGAAAATTTGTAATAACAGTTTTTATTTTTTGCACTATTAAAAATCAATTTTATCAGAAAGATAAAATTAAACACATCACAATTACGCATTACGAATTACAAATTACGCATTAACCCCGTCCTCCTCTGTTCATATTCGGGTCTTCTACATCTCCGATAACCTCGTAATTGTTGTACATAACAGCTCCGATAGTGTTAAGCTCGTCCACCATAGCCGAATACGCAAAAGCATTTATTGCCAAAAAGAACGGAACTAAACCATTAATGTATGCAGAAAGCAGACTCACATAAACATATGTTTTATCCAACGTTATTCCGAATCCGCTGAAAGCATCTTGATAGCAATAATACATAAATGTGAGTATACCGGCAAGCGTTGTAAATATTATTGCCAATACCATTGAGAAAACTCCGTATGTATGAGCCCCCTTGTTCTTGGGTACGCTTTCAGCCAAACTTAAACGAACTGATTTCATAAAGTCTGTTTGTGCCTGCGAAAACCAAATTATCAAAAACAAAAGCACATCGACAAGAAAAAGCAGCATTGTTATGGTCACTTTGTATGCTTCCAAATCCGACACCGTTAAATAGAATACCGCACCCAACGTTTCAAACAGCTCTGCGTTTCCGAAAATGAACATTCCCGTGACTGATATCATCGTAAGGAATCCCAATGCCGATATTAAAATTTCAATAACCGAAATTTTATGAATAAGTGCATATCCCAAATCGGGACTTGAATCAAAATCGGAATTTTTACTCTTAACAAATATATACAGAAGCGTAAATATGAAAAATCCCGACAGCAATATCTTCGTCATCAAAAACATTGTTTCGTAACCGCCGAACTCTAAATTAAAATTCAGCTTTGACGTGACAACCCTTATTATCGTTATCTCCAAATGCGGCTCGTCTATTATGTTCAGATAACAAGAACAAACTATTGACACAAACAGCAGTATCGGAACCATTAATAACGATATTCGCCCTCCGAATCTTTTTACCATTAAGAAGTTTCTTTCATAATTATTTGCCGGCTGATAAAATTCTTTTCCCATGCTCTCTCCCCCAATAATCCTCTATATATATTTTAGAATATTTTAGTAGAAATTACAATACTATTCGGGTTATAAAATAAAATTTATCAAGTTTCACAAAAACATAGCGTAATTTTTGAACTATATTTTTATTGTTTAAAGATAATAATTATACTTTGGATTATAACTCTTTTTGCAATATATAACCTCGATTTTTCAAAAAGTTTTCCACAGTTTTATAACTCAATGTGGAAAACTCGGCGGAAAATCTCGGGCAGTTATTTTAAAACAAAAGGTATATCTTCCGCTCATATTTGGAAGATATACCTTTTTCTTAACACGTGAAGTTATTGCCTAAAAGGACTGTCTTCACGTATTTCCAGCGGACGTTGTCCGCCGCTTATTTATGATAAAGCTTATCGGATTCATATTCGGGTTCACAGGTCAAGTCAACACCCAGTCTGCGGAAAATATCCATATCCTCCTGCGACAGAATAACCGCCGAATGAACCTGAGTACCCTTAAGCTTTGATACCTGCTCCAAAGCTTTTTTTGCATTATCGTCCGTTTCCGCACTCACAGCCAAAGCAACAAGAACTTCATCTATATGCATACGTGGATTCTGATTTTTCATAACCTTAATTTTAAGATTCTGAATGGCTTGAATTACTTCCTTTGAAAGCAGCAAAACACTGTCGTCAATGCCTGCAAGCACTTTCAAAGCATTGAGCATCATAGAGCAAACCGCACCGAGAAGTTCGGTTGTTTTACCCGTAACTATAGTTCCGTTATTAAGCTCAATACCTGCAACGGGGTCGTCGTAATTCTCCGCAAAATCATTTACAACCTTTGCAGCCTTGCGGTCATTCTTGGTAAGACCCATTCTGTTCAGGAGCATTTCAATTTTCTTGACTTCATCGAGAGCCGTGCCTGTCTGCTTGTTCTTCTGCAACGCAGCATAGTAACGTCTTATAATCTCCTGCTTTGACGCTTCGCTGACTGCGTCGTCGTCTGTGATAGCAAAGCCTACCATATTAACACCCATATCCGTAGGCGACTTATACGGCGAACTTCCCGAAATCTGCTCAAAGATAGCATTCAGCACAGGGAAAACTTCAACATCACGGTTATAGTTTACGGTAGTTTCTCCGTAAGCCTGTAGATGCCAAGGGTCAATCATATTAACGTCGTTGAGGTCGGCAGTTGCGGCTTCGTATGCAAGATTTACCGGGTGCATAAGCGGAATGCTCCACACAGGGAATGTTTCGTACTTTGCATAGCCTGCCTTGATACCTCTCTTGTTCTCGTGGTAAAGCTGAGAAAGACAGGTTGCCATTTTTCCGCTTCCCGGACCCGGTGCAGTCACAACAATAAGAGAACGTGAAGTTTCGATATATTCATTCTTGCCGAAACCCTCTTCACTCACGATAAACTGAGGGTTGGACGGGTAGCCTGCAATCGGGTAATGCAGATAGACCTTAATGCCGAGGTTTTCAAGTCTTGCTTTAAACTTATCGGCGGACGGCTGGGAATTATACTGCGTGATAACAACCGAACCGACATACAAGCCGATTTCGGTGAGCTTATCGATTAAGCGGAGAATATCCATATCATATGTAATACCGATGTCGCTTCTCATTTTATTCTGCTCGATAGCCGCCGCATTTATGGCGAAAATAATTTCGGTTTGTTCTTTGAGCTTAAGCAGCATACGAACCTTACTGTCGGGTTCAAACCCCGGAAGAACTCTTGACGCATGAAAATCATCAAAGAGTTTGCCGCCAAACTCCATATAAAGCTTACCGCCGAAACTGTTTATTCTCTCACGAATTTTCTCCGACTGGAGTTTTAAATACTTATCGTTATCAAATCCTACTTTGTTCATTATAATCTCTCTCTTTTTCAAAATCTGATGTGGGTAGCCTCTCACAGACAACAGACGAAGAATCGAATTCATTTTACAATTCGAGTTCCTCGTCTTATTCAAATCGTGTGTATAGATTGGATTAATATACTCAAAATCTAAAAGATTTAGCAAACTGAATTAAACCCCTCTGTCCTGCGGACATCTCCCCTATGAGGGGCGACTTTGATAAATTGAGAACCAAATAGCCTCCTTTTAGGGGAGGTGTCAGCCGTAAGGCTGACGGAGGGGTTTTTAAAAAAATCTCAATTTTTTAATATTGTCGCTAAATCTTAACGCATTCGAGTATACCTACCTACTACATTAAAATTATAACATATCATAAAGCGGTAAATCAATGAAAGTACCCAAGTGTAACCAATTGTAATTCATTTTTAACACGTTTTTGCGGACAACTGCGAACAACGGCGGACAACGTCCGCAGGAAACACGTGAAGATAGTTTGTTTTATCCTTAACTTCACTAAACCGACCAAAAGTTTATTTTAATCGGTAATTTTAGATTATCCTATCATGTTTATTTTTTATCCCTATTGTTTACCAACAAATTTCAAACTATATTGTTGGTCTGTGCGGATAGATACGTTTTTGTATATGCTCTTATTTTTATTTTCTAAGCATAATTTGTTTAGTTTCGCTGAGGGTAGTTTATTTTTCTACAATAATTTGTTTCGTCAGCGACAGGGCTCTGCCCTTGCATGGTGCAAGACCACTCGGAACACCTACCAATCGGTCTACGCCTAATGGCTTGACTTCTTGGGGTGTTCCGTCGCCCGCAAGCTTTGAAAAGCTTGACCAAACTTTTAACAGGCTTCGCCAACCGTACAGCTACAAATTTATTGATAATTACAAATTATAGACTTCCCTCTAAAACAAACCTTTCCAACTCAAACCAAATTTTAACCAATTTAAAACCCAATAATTCCGCATTACAGATTACACATCATTTCAACTGCAAAGGCAATTCCGTCATCATCGTTATTCTTTGTAACAAACCTTGCCGCCGCTTTTATATCCGGAACAGCATTCCCCATTGCAACGGAATTTTCATATTCCGATATCATCTCCAAATCGTTTATATCGTCACCAAACACGGAAACCTCATTCTTCTTAATACCCAATCTTTTTCTTATACTCTCAATACCGTTATACTTGCTCGCATTAATGCCGCCTACCTGAATAACTTTGTTCCCGTCGGTCACGTAAACTCTCGCAAGTTTTCCACATGTTTCTGACAAAATGTTGACAACTTGCTCGGGAAGAACATTAAGCTCGGTTGAAAATCCACCGTCAAAAATTAAAACCTTTAAGATTTTCTCATAAGAGATGTTTTCCATAGAAAAAATTTTATTTTCCTCAGTACCCCAAAGAGCCAACTCTGTTTTGCTCAGTTTGTTGTTGAAAGCGTGAACATTATCTGTAGACTGCAAGGAAAGATTAATATTCGGGTAATTTCTCATAACCGTCACAATACTGTTAATAACTTCACTGTTTATGAAATTGTACTCCGCACGGTTATCGAGAATGTTAATTGCACCGTTACAAAAAACTCCGCCGTCAAAAAGAGATAATATTTCAACATTCCAACCGAGAGATTTATCAAGGTCGGGAGTTCTTGCGGTTGCGATGAAAAGTTTGATGTTTCGTTCACGGCAAGTTTTCAACGCTGTGACTGCCGATTGCGGAATAATTTTCTTACTGTTCAAAAGAGTTCCGTCCAAATCGAAAAATATTGCTTTTATCATAGTTTTTCACACTCCTGTTAAATATAAAATTTCTGATTTCGGTAAAGAGTTCCAATCAGCATATTTTTTACTTTAAAAATATTGCACAAGAGGACAAACCGCCTAAGCAGTCTGCCCTCTTTTTTCAAAATTTATTTTATAACTTCCTTACCGCCCATATACGGTCTTAAAGCTTCTGGAATTCTCACCGAACCGTCCTCGTTAAGATTATTCTCCAAAAACGCAATCAACATTCTCGGCGGTGCAACCACGGTATTATTCAAGGTATGTGCAAAGTACTTATTCTTACCTGCATTAACTCTAATCTTCAAGCGGCGAGCCTGAGCATCTCCGAGATTTGAGCAAGAACCAACCTCGAAATACTTCTTTTGACGTGGTGACCACGCTTCAACGTCAATACTCTTAACTTTCAAATCCGCAAGGTCACCCGAACAGCATTCGAGAGTACGCACGGGAATATCGAGCGAACGAAACAAATCAACAGTATTCTGCCAAAGTTTATCAAACCATATTTTACTCTCCTCGGGTTTGCAAACTACAATCATTTCCTGTTTCTCAAACTGATGAATACGGTAAACACCACGTTCCTCAATACCGTGAGCTCCCTTTTCTTTTCTGAAACACGGTGAATAGCTGGTTAAAGTCTTCGGCAGCTCTTCTTCTTTAATAACAGTATCGATAAACTTACCAATCATAGAATGCTCACTTGTACCGATAAGGTATAAATCCTCCCCCTCAATCTTGTACATCATAGCGTCCATTTCCGCAAAACTCATAACACCTGTAACAACATCACTTCTAATCATAAACGGCGGAACACAGTAAGTGAAACCTCTGTCAATCATAAAGTCACGGGCATAGCTGATAACAGCGGAGTGAAGTCTTGCGATATCGCCCATAAGATAGTAAAAACCGTTGCCGGCAACACGTCTTGCACTGTCGAGGTCAATACCGTTGAGTTTTTCCATAATGTCGGTATGATACGGAATCTCAAACTCGGGAACAAACGGGTCGCCGTACTTTTGGATTTCAACGTTCTCGCTGTCGTCCTTGCCAATCGGGACACTCTCGTCAATGATGTTTGGAATAATCATCATATTTTTCTTGACCTTTTCACCAAGCTCATTTTCGAGAACCTCAAGCTGTGCAAGCTCCTCCGATTTCTCGGTAACAAGCTTTTTCATCTGCTCCGCTTCTTCCTTTTTACCTTGACCCATTAATGCACCGATTTGCTTTGAATATTTATTTCTGTCGGCTCTCAGAGAATCGGCTTTCTGCTGGGTTGCTCTTCTCTGATTATCAAGCTCGATAACCTCATCAACAAGCGGAAGCTTACTATCCTGAAATTTCTTTTTGATGTTCTCCTTGACAACATCGGGGTTTTCCCTCAAAAACTTAATATCTATCATTTGTGACTAATCTCCTTTTTGTTTTTGCTCCATATAATCTATGGTATGGTTTATTTTTTTGCTGCTTCAAGTGACTTTTCAAACTAGCGGTAGCCTATAGCAAACCAAACAAATATCCGAACAAGTTCGGTGTCCGTCTATCTATTTGGATTGCTATAATTCTAGGAAAATCAAGCTTCTACTTTCCGTCTACTCTTCATTGTGTTTCCACTTCAGCGTTGCCAACAAGCAATGATTTAATCATCGTCTTTGAAACGTTTCAAAAGCTCTTTTAAATCGTCTTCTCCGTAAAATTCCAATACCAAAGTACCGCTTGACTTGTTTTTCTGATTAACGGAAACCTTTCTGCCGAAGCTCTCCGTAAGGGAAAGCTCAACTTCACGATAATACTGTGGCCGCTTGTCGGTCTTCTCCTTAACAACAACTTTTTTCTCCGGAATAACCTCGCCGTCATTGTTTATTTCCTGCACACGCTTTTCTGTTTCACGAACCGACATTTCATTCTCGATAACTTCCCTTGCGACTGCTTCCATAATGTCATCATTGTTTAAGCCGAGAATCGCTCTTGCATGACCCGAAGAAATATCGCCGTTTGTAAGCAAGGTTTTGACGCTCTCAGGAAGCTTTGTCAGTCTAAGTGCATTTGCAACAGACGAACGGGATTTATTAACGATACCTGCAATTTGCTCCTGCGTCAAATCATACTCTTTCATAAGCGATTGATAACCCATAGCAAGTTCAAGGTCGGATAAATCCTCTCTCTGCAAATTTTCAATCAAGGCAAGCTCCATTGTCTGCTCGTCGGTAAGTTCTCTGATAACAACGGGAACTTCGGTAAGACCTGCCATTCTTGCAGCTCTGAAACGTCTTTCTCCTGCGACAATTTCATAACCGTCGCCGAAAACCGGACGTACCACAAGCGGCTGCAAAACACCATGCTGGGCAATTGAGTCGGACAATTCATTCAAAGCCTCGGGTTCAAAATCTTGACGGGGCTGTTTTTTGTTCGGTTCGATTTCCGAAATTTTCAGAGTAACTATGCTGTTGATATCTTCACTTTCGTTCTGCATAAAAATTTCGCTCAAACCCCTGCCCAATCCGCTCTTTTTAGCTGCCATTTTTATACTCCTTTATTTTTTCTTATCGATTTCCTTGGAAAGGTCCATATAAGCCACACTGCCCTTACCGTTTCTGTCATAATACATAATTGGAGTACCGAAACTCGGTGCTTCGCTAAGTCTGACAGCTCTCGGAATAACAGTGTTGAACACCTTGCGAGGGAAAAATCTCTTAACCTCTTCAACAACCTGCTGAGTAAGATTAAGTCTTCCGTCATACATTGTAAGGAGTACTCCCTCTATGTCGATGTGTTCGTTATACGAACGCTTAACTCTTCTGACCGTATTCATAAGCTGAGAAAGTCCTTCCAATGCATAAAATTCGCACTGAATAGGCACAAGTATCGTATCGCAAAGGCAAAGAGCGTTTACAGTAATCAAGCCAAGCGACGGCGGACAATCGATAATTATGTAATCATAAACATCACGAAGCGGAATAACGGCACTTTTGAGAATAGACTCTCTATGTTCCCTGTCGGCGATTTCAAGCTCGGCGGCAGCAAGGTCAAGACTTGACGGAAGAATGTCGAGATTCTCAAACTGTGTTTTTACCACCGTATCTTTTCCACTGACACCCTCAACGAAAATACTGTAAGTGCTGTACTTGACGGCTCTCTTATCAACACCGACACCGCTTGTAGCATTGCCCTGCGGGTCAATATCTATCAGAAGAACCTTTTTACCCATTTTGCCAAGGCCTGCGGAAAGGTTTACAGCAGTTGTAGTTTTTCCGACACCGCCCTTTTGGTTGGCTATTGCAATAATTTTACTCATTCTGAATATCCTTTCTTTCTATTTTTAGCATATCTATATGCGTCTGTAATGTAAGTTTATTAAAAATCCTACCTTTACTATTATAGCATTTTACAGTAATAATTTAAAGTGTTTTTTCTATATTTTTACTTTTTATTTATAATTTTTTTATTGTTTCACGTGAAACATTTTTTGTTTAACGTTCAATGGCTTCTCTCCTTTATAAATCTTTATACTAGAACTTCCATTGTTTCACGTGAAACATTTTTTGTTTAACGTTCAACGGCTTCTCTCCTTTATAAATTTTTATCGGCTTCTCTCCTTTATAAATTTTTATCCTAGAACTTCCATTGTTTCACGTGAAACATTTTTTGTTTAACATTCAACGGCTCTAATTCTTTATAAAATTTTATACTAAAACTTCCATTGTTTCACGTGAAACATTTTTTGTTTAACGTTTAACGGATTCTCTCCTTTATAAATTTTTATCCTAAAACTTTCATTGTTTCACGTGAAACATTTTTTGTTTAACATTCAACGGCTTCTCTCCTTTATAAATTTTTATCCTAAAACTTCATTGTTTCACGTGAAACATTTTTTGTTTAACGTTCAACGGCTTCTCTCCTTTATAAATTTTTATCCTAGAACTTCCATTGTTTTACGTGAAACATTTTTTGTTTCTCTCCTTTATAAATTTTTATCCTAGAACTTCCATTGTTTCACGTGAAACATTTTTTGTTTAACATTCAACGGATTCTCTCCTTTATAAATCTTTATCCCAGAACTTCCATTGTTTCACGTGAAACATTTCTAGCTGTAGGTCTAATTTAAATCGTACCGTTATCTTTCTTCGACCGGCAATTCGCTTTGCTCTTGCCTAATTTTAATTTGTATCGAAAGATATTATTTTTATGTTGGATTTTGTTTTTTATTTTTTCATTGTTGATAGTTTATTCAATTTCGCTGAGGGCAGTTCTTTTTTCTACGCTAGTTGGTTTCGTCAGCGACAAGGGCTCTGCCCTTGACCCGCAAGCTTTAAAAAGCTTGACCAAACTTTAAAATGTTAAATCTTTTCAATACGCATTAAATCAAAAACCCGGGCAAGCAATAATGCTCACTCGGGTTCTTGACTTCGGGATATAGCCGAATAAAGGGGTATGAAGAAATGTGTATATGGATATTATAGAAGTACGCAAAAATCATTTGGTAATGCGAATCCGATATTCAACAAACTCATCTGTTTCCGTTTTTTCCTCGGTCGCATTTATTCCCGACTGCCGCATTGTAGATACAGCTTTATTAATAGTATTGTAAAACAAGCGAATATCTTTTATAACAATACGATGTCTTGGATTATTTTTATTATTATCGGAATCGGTCACTCTTTCGACCAGCTCCTCAGTATCAAACAAATTCAAGTTATTATCAATAACTTTATTTAAAACATTTTTTCTGATATCGGTATTTTTAATTTTCATCAGAACAGTTGCATATCTCTCCGACAATTCGTTATCAATCAGAAGCTTTCTTTCCTCTTCACTAAACTTAAGAAGATTAAGCTTATTTCTAACACTGACTTCACTTTTTCCTATTTGCTTTGACGCTTTCTCAACGGAAAAACCATACTCTTTAATCAGTTTATGTATAGCCTCTGCCTGTTCAAAATAGGATAAATCTTCTCTCTGAACATTTTCAATAAGAGTATAAACCGCCGACTGATGTTCGCTGCAATGCAGAATTATACAAGGCACAAAACTGAACCCTGCCATTACGGCGGCTCGAAGTCGTCTTTCTCCCGAAATAAGTTCATACTCAAACGGTGAAACATCTCGGACTATAAGCGGCTGTAAAATTCCGTTTAACTCTATGCTTCGGGCAAGATAACGTATATCTTCACGGTTAAAATTTTTTCTCGGCTGAGATTTATTTTCCGATATCTGAAATACAGGAATCATTGAAATTTTACTTTCGCCTTTGATTTTTCCACTGCTCATATGCTCACCTCGAACAGGTCTGTATTGATTACAATAATATAATAACACATTTGCTTTGAAAAGTTTGTCGAAGTTTGGAGGGAAAAATTTAAATTTTAAAATTTTTTAATACGCAATTTTCCTGACTTCTATTCCGACTGCACCGTATTTCTCTTCCTGTTTACGGCTGTAATATTTTAACATATCATCGGGGTTTGCAATTTCTCCCTGTCTGTAACCGCATTTCAAAACGGGAAGATTTTCATAAAGCTCTGCAAAGCTCTTAAACACATTGACCGAAATAACTTCCGTAATAATTTTTTTATCGGTATTCTCCAAATCGGTAAAAATTATAGTGTCACCGACCTTAACAAGCTGTCTTTTCTCGTCATAAAGACGAAGCTCGATAGTCTTTTCACCGCTTGCAATCATATCAAACGGTTCTCTGCACAAATTCATTTTATGTTTTGTAATGGATAACATCTCCTTTTTTAACACGTGTAGATATACTCGAAAGCGTTAAGATTTAGCACTAGTCTTTCTTGAATCGGCAATTCGCTACGCTGTTGCCTGTTTTAGTTTTAAACGAAAGATATTATTTTAAGGGGGCTTTGATTTATTTTTTTACAGAAATTTTATTTAGTTTCGCTGAGGGTAGTTTATTTTCTACGCTGATTTTTTTCGTCAGCGACCAAAGGCTCTGCCTTTGGAAACCGCAAGCCTTTTCAAAGGCTTGAGCGAAACTTTAAATGATAAATCTTTTCAACTTCGAGTATAGTTTGTTTTCTCCATAACTTTTATTACCCGACCAAAAGTTAATTTTATACAGTAGTTTTAAC
>CADCHW010000069.1 GCA_902801245.1 uncultured Ruminococcus sp. | reverse complement strand
GGTTGCCGGAGATAAGGAGAAAAATATATTTGAAAAAATTGCCGATCTTTTAATACGTGAAGATAGTTATTCTTAAGTAATAACTTCACGTACCCGACCAAAAATTAATTTTAATAATATAAAGTATCAGTCGGGTTTGCAAAGTTAAAAATTCACTATCCACAACTTAAGGAAAAATCGTGATTTTAAGGAAATCATTTTGTGTCTTTAATTCAGTATTCTTTGATGTATCGCTGTACTCAAAAAATGCTTAAGTTGTGGACAGTGGTTAAAAATTTGAAAAAGCTGCTTCACGTGTTAAAGAAACATATTTTCAATTCACGAAGAATATATATTAGATAAGTGAATTGATGTCAAACAAATTTATTGAGAAAAGTATATATTTTAAAAGTTAATGACATTAATGTTATGGGGTGGGGCGGCTGCTCCGCCCCTATTTTAAAGTTAAAGAAAAGAATGTTTTGAAAGGAGAAGCCGAATGAATGATAATGCTTTATCAAGTATCAGAAAGCGTTCCCATTGGCTGTTGGCACTGATTCTTATTTTTGGGTTTGGTTCTATTGCCTGTAGATTGTTTTATCTGCATATCATACAGGGTCAGGAGCTTTCCGAAAGAGCCGTTGACCAGCAGTTAAGCGATACCAAGGTTTCCGCAAAGCGTGGCTCGATTTTTGACAGAAACGGCAACACCCTCGCAAGCAGTGCAAGCGTCTGGAAAGTTATTCTCGCACCTGCATATTTTGAAAACGATAAACAGAGAGAATACGTTTCACAGGAACTTGCCAATATCCTCGGAATGGATTATAACGAAATTCTGGAGCTTGCCAAAAAGAACGATTCATATTATCAGACAGTCAAAAGACGGATTGAAAGCGATGAGAGAGATAAAATACTTCAACTGGAAGATGAAATCAGCAAGAAGTATGACAGACTTGCAAGTGTTATAGTTCTTGAAGAAGATTACAAACGTTACTACCCTTACAATGACTTCGCCGCCTCCGTTATCGGCTTTACAGGCTCGGACGGTCAGGGACTTTCGGGCATTGAATATCAGTACGACTCATACCTTACCGGTGTTTCGGGAAGAATAGTCACGGAGAACGACGGCTGGGGTACTATGATGCCGTTTGAGTATCAGCAGAAAGAGGACGCACAGGACGGCAATTCCCTTGTTTTGACGATTGACGAAACTATTCAGCATTTTCTTGAAAAATATCTTAAACAGGGTATAATTGATTATAAAGTTGCCGAGGGTTCTGTTGCTGTCTGTATGGACGTTAAAACAGGCGAAGTTCTCGGTATGGCTGTCGAGAACAGCTACGACCTAAACAACCCTTATGAGGTTGCCGATGAATCCGCCCAAAAGGAGCTTGAAAAACTCAGCGGCACTCAGAAAGAGGAACGCACAAACGAACTTCTTGCAAAGCAGTGGAGAAATAAAGCTATAAGCGATACTTATTATCCCGGTTCGGTTTTTAAAATAATTACGGCATCTGCCGCCCTTGAAGAGAAAGCAGCCGACCTTGACAGCACATATTTCTGTTCGGGAAGCTTAGTGCCGTATGAGGGTGTTACAGCCATAAACTGTCATAATACGTTGGGTCACGGTTCGGAGAATTTCACCGAAGCACTCTGTAACTCCTGCAACCCTGCGTTTATGATGATAGGTAAATCTCTGGGCGAGGAAAAATTCTGGGAATACTTTCAGTCTTTCGGCTTTAATTCCCGAACGGGTATTGACCTCCCCGGTGAAGCAACGGGACTTTTCTTCCAGCATGACGGCGAACCCGAGGGTTCAATGTGGCCTGTCGATTTGGCTATCGGTTCGTTCGGTCAGGGTGTTACGGTAACTCCGATTGAAATGGTTACGGCGGTTTCTGCGGTTGCAAACGGCGGTTACGCTGTCCGTCCTTATCTTGTAAAGCAGATTCTCGATGCGGACGGAAACGTTGTCGAAACGACAGAGCCTGTTATCAAGCGACAGATTATATCGGAAGATACAGTAGAAAAAATGTCCGCTATTCTTGAGCAGAACGCAACAGAGGGTACAGCTAAAAACGGTTATGTTGCAGGCTACAGAATTGCAGGAAAAACAGGTACTTCCGAGAAAATCGGTCAAAGTACACACAGCGAAAAGGACTATATAGCCTCATACTGCGGTTTTGCTCCGGCAGACGACCCACAGATTGCCCTTTTGGTGTATTTTGATACTCCCACGGGCGATGCGTATTACGGTTCTCAGGTTGCCGCTCCGGTGTTTGCAAGCATTATGTCCGAGATATGTCCGTATTTGGGTATTGAAACTCAGTACACGGAGGAAGAACTTGAATATGTTGACACCGTTGCGGGAACATATTTGACAATGGGTCTTGAAGAAGCACTTAATCAGGTAAGCGAGGACGGATTCGAGCCGTATATTTGCGGTAACGGCGACACTGTTCTTGCACAAGTTCCGCAGGCAGGTTCAAAAATTCCACGTGGCGGCAGAGTTATGCTTTACACAACGAACGACAGCACAAAAGAAACGGTTAAAGTTCCCGACTTTACGGGGCATACCGTTGAGGAAGTAAACGAACTTGCAGGGGAGAATAATATCAACATCAGCTTCTCGGGTTCTGTTGACCTTGATACGGTTTACTCGTATGCACAGAGTGTTGCTGTCGATGAGCAAGTATCTCCGGGTACTGTAGTTACTGTTTACTTCGGCAACAACAATGTAGACGACACGGTAATGTAATTATTAATGCGTAATTCGTAATGCGTAATTGTGGTTTTGGATAGTCGTAAAATTCCGTTTTCTGTAAGAGGGGTGTTAAAGAGGGTAGAAAATTATTATACTCGAAAGTGTTAAGATTTAGCGACAATATTTAAAAAAATCGAGATTTTTTTAAAACCCCTCCGCTAAAAGGGGCGGCTTTTTGGTTCTCGATTTATCAAAGTCGCCCCTCATAGGGGAGATGTCCGCAGGACAGAGGGGTTTACTTGAATTTGCTAAATCTTATTGCTCACTAGTATATATTGCGGTATACCACTTCAGAGGGAATGAGATATTAATGCCTGACAATGTTTTTACGGTAAAAATCCCGAAATTCAATATTTTGGGGTCGCATAAAGAGGAGTTCCTTTCGTTTGCGGAAACAATAGGAATTCCGAACGATATACAGTACGAACAATCTCGTTTTGTGATTGTTACGGATAAAACAGAAAAAATTGATTATGCGGAAAAGCTTGTTGCGTTTCCGTATTATAAAGGATTTGATAAGTCGGAAATCAACTGTAAGAAAATTATGACCTATGCCGTGGACGAAAACGGTGCGGACGTTGTGGGAAAGAATGTCCGATACAAAAGCGACTTCACAGCGTTTGAGCTTTTAACGGGCAGCGGCATAGGCAGAGTTTATATTGACGGTACAGAAAAGAATTACCCTAAATACGCACTTGCCCTTGCTTGTGGGATTATGCTTTCGGGGATAGATTTTAAAACGGCGGTCGATATTGTAAGCAATCCGAAATAAATAAGATGTTCAAAATAATAAATGTTTTAAGAAAAAGAATAGAAAAAGAGGGATACTTATGACAACAGGAATATGGTCTTTTGAAGCGGCTTTGATTTCTTTTATAATCTCATCGCTTATCGGCAGCAAGCTCATACCTTTTTTGGTGAAAGTAAAGTGCGGTCAAACGATTAAGGAGATAGGTCCGTCGTGGCACAAGAATAAACAGAACACCCCGACTATGGGCGGTATAATGTTTATTTTCGGTTCGCTTACAGCAATTGCCGTAAGTTGTGTATGTTATATGATGGCAACAGAAGATTTTATGTATAACAAACTGAAAATCGCTCAGGTAGTCGCAGGCTATGCTATGGCATTCATTTACGGTGCTATCGGATTTGTTGACGATTTCATTTCTATCAGAAAGAAAAGAAACCTCGGACTTACTCCGAAACAGAAGCTTGTTTTGCAGTTTGTAACCGCATTTCTTTATCTGTTTGTACTGAGAATTTTCGGTGACGATACAAGTACGGTAATTCCGTTTGTAGGTCTTGTTAATCTGGGATTTTTCTACTACATAATCTCGGCTGTAGTTATCGTGGGCATTGTGAATGCCGTAAACCTCACCGATGGTATAGACGGACTTAACGGCTCTGTTACAATGTTTGTGGCGGCATTCTTTATGGTAATGGCAGGAGTTACCGGTTTTCAAGGAATGAACATTTACTGTGCGGCTATCGCAGGCGGCTGTCTGGGATTTTTGGTATGGAATTTCAATCCGGCTAAAATTTTTATGGGCGACACAGGCTCGCTTTTCTTGGGCGGTGCAGTTTGTGCAATGGCATTCGGACTTGACTTGCCAATTCTGCTTTTACCGCTGGGAATTATTTATCTTTGCGAGATGTTCTCGGTAATTTTGCAGGTATCTTATTTCAAAGCTACCCACGGAAAGAGAATATTCAAAATGACGCCTATTCATCATCACTTTGAAATGAGCGGCTGGAACGAAGTAAAAATAGTTATCGTGTTCAGTTCGGTGACATTCGTAATGGGAATACTTACAATGTTGTTGTTCTTATTCGGAGTAGTGAAATAATCAAGACAGATAAAAATAAATTGCATAAAATAAAGTCGGTTAAAAACTACCGAATTATACTATACTCAAAATCTAAAAGATTTAGCAAATTCAATTAAACCCCTCTGTCCTGCGGACATCTCCCCTATGAGGGGCGACTTTGGTAAATTGAGAACCAAACTTTTAGGGGAGGTGGCAGCCGTAAGGCTGACGGAGGGGTTTTAAAAAAATCTCGATTTTTTAAATATTGTCGCTAAATCTTAACGCATTCGAGTATAAACTATCGGTCGGGTTCATAAGTTTAATGATAAAACAAACTATCTTCACGTGTCAAAAAAACGTGTTAAAAAAAGAGAGGAGTTTAAAAACTGTGCTTCAAAGCTATACTTACGGTGACCTTGATAATTTTACAAGCAGCAGCAGAAAACAAAAGCCTAAGCAAACAGCCGAATTACCCCGAAAGCCCCAAGCAAGAAGACGGAAAAAATTCCGCATATTCTCAAAGGGCGAGGGACTTGACCTGACGTTTTTTCTTTTGGTTCTCGCTGTTCTTATTATCGGACTTGTGATGATGTTCTCCGCAAGCTACCCATATGCTTTTCACAGGTATGACGACAGCTATTTCTTTATTAAAAGACAGCTCATTTTTGCACTTTTAGGAGTTGCGGCAATGATAGGACTTTCATATTTTGACTATCATCACTTGCATAAATTCGCCGCTCCTGCTCTGGGTGTTGCGTGGATTCTGATGATTCTTGTTTTGATTATGCCGTCCTCGGGTGACGGTGACGAGCCGAAACGTTGGCTTGAACTGGGTGTTTTCAGAATACAGGCTTCCGAAATTTGTAAATTCGCACTCATTTTGTTTATGGCAAACTGGGGGTCTATTTACTACAAGAAAATGCGTACAATTAAATTCGGAGTTCTGCCCGGTGTGGTAGTTCTTACCATAACGGCATTGCTGCTTTATCTTGAACCGCACTATTCGGGTATTGTAATTTGTGCGTTGATAGTGGCATTTATGATGTTCCTGTCGGGTGTGCCGCTGTTTTACTTCGGTATTGCGGGCGGTGCTGTTGCCGGTATTGTTGTTATTATGGCTGTGACGGGAAAATTGACTTATGCTATGTCACGTCTTGACGGCTGGGGTCAGGCACTTGAATACACAACACCCGAAATGTGGCAGACAACGTGGCAGACGAGAAATTCACTCTATGCTATCGGCTCGGGCGGAATTTGGGGTCTGGGTCTGGGACAGTCACGGCAAAAGTATATGTTTCTCCCCGAACCGCAGAACGACTTTGTATTTGCGATAGTCTGCGAGGAGCTGGGAATTATCGGAGCTTTTGTGATTTTGGCACTTTTCGGAGCGTTGGTATGGAGAGGAATTAAAATCTGCTTAAGGGCAACCGATAAATTCGGAACACTTCTCGGAGTCGGACTTATTTCGCAGATTGGATTACAGGTTGTATTGAACATTCTTGTTATCACGGACTTTTTACCGAATACGGGTATTAGCTTACCGTTTTTCAGTTACGGAGGTTCGTCGCTTGTAATGCTGCTTGCACAAATGGGAATAGTTATGAATATCTCACGAAGTGCAACACTTGAAAAGCAGTAGAGGTTGTTGCAATGCCTGTTAAAAGTTCGCTCAAGCCTTACAAGGCTTGCGGATTCCAAAGGCAGAGCCTTTGGTCGCTGACGCAACCAACTTGCAAAGAAAAAGAAACTACCCTCAGCGAAACTGAACAAACTATCAATAACAAAACAAACAAAAAATAAAAACACATATCAAAATAATATCTTTCGATACAAACCAAAACAGGCAACAGCGGAGCGAATTGCCGGTTTAAGAAAGATAACATTGTTCTCATTAAGGCATAAGTGACGTTTCAAGAATATTTGTTAAGCGGAACTTATGCCGAGGGCGGCGATATTTATTGGAGAAAAATATGAGCAAGGATTATTATCTTTTTGAAAATGAAAGCGGAGAAACGGCATATTTAGCAGGGATAGTTGAAGTTCTGTCGAATAACTTATCTCTTGTTTGTGACTTTGGATATTCGTTTGAGGTCGATATTTTCTATATGAAAGATAATGATTTTAATTATCTGGAAAATTCTCTGAAAAAACGCTTTTATTCCTATACATCTCAGGGCGGCAGAACAACAATTAAAGATATAGATAAATTAAATTTTAAATTTGATATTTTAAAAACAGATGTAAAAAAATATGTTTTTAATGCTTTTTCAAAATATTCACATTCAAAGGATTTACAAAAATCTGTAGACAAATTTTTCCTGTCGTTAAATTGGTATTTGCAAGAGCCGACTTGTATTTATACGTTGAGTAAGGGAATATCGGGAAAGGTTGGCGATGTATTAGGCGACCTTTATATGTATATGGCATTTAATTATTTTTTCGTTGGCTATGACGAATATGCAGTTCTTTTTGTGTTTGGAACATCTGAGTAGTTAGAGTTACACACTATGTAAAGTAATATTTCCAAAAAGAAAGGATAATCCGAAAATGGAAAAAGTTAAAAAATCTCGGCAGTGATTATATATGTGTTAAGTATTGTTATGATGATTTTTAGGTCGAGTATCTTGATTTGGTGGGCAAATACGAACCATCATTCACCCAATATTTTTGAGATGAATAGCAGGACCGCAATAATATATGCGGTTATACTTGCAATTGATATTTTAATTTTTGTCGGTTTGACAACTATGTTTGCAGGCAACGCCCACAGAGGGACAATGTCCGCAGAAAATACATGAAGTTAGGCTAACAATGACTGGCTTCACGTGTTAAATAAAGAAAGGATTTTTTAGAATATGAGAGTTATATTTGCAGGCGGAGGAACTGCCGGTCATATTAACCCGGCACTTGCCATTGCCGGATATTTAAAGAAACAACAACCCGATGTCGAAATTCTCTATGTCGGAAATAAAGGCGGTATGGAGGAAAGACTTGTCCCTAAAGCAGGCTTTAACTTCAAGAGTATTCACGTCAGCGGATTTAAGAGAAGCTTTACCCCAAAAGCCATAAAGGCGAATGTTCAAACTGCGTGGAGAGCGTTCACGGCAACCTCCGCAAGCAAGAAAATCATCTCGGAGTTCAAACCCGATTTGTGCATAGGCACGGGCGGTTACGTCAGCGGTCCGGTACTTAAGGCGGCTAATGAAATGGGTATTCCTATTCTGATTCACGAACAGAACGCATTTCCGGGTGTTGCGAATAAAATGCTTTCCACAAAGGCGGAAGCCGTTATGCTTGCAATTGCAGACGCACAGAAGCATATGAAAGAGGGCTGTAATTTTATCGTAACGGGCAACCCCGTAAGAAGCGAAATTATTTCCGCGGACAGAGCCACAGCGAGAAAAGAACTCGGTCTTGACGAACGTCCGCTGGTGCTGTCGTTCGGCGGAAGTCTTGGAGCAAGGCGAGTTAATGAAGCTTGTGCGGATATAATCGCAAGAAGCGGCAAAGACGGCAAATATCAGCATATCCACGCTTACGGACAGTACGGTCATTGGTTTCCCGATTTGGTAAAGGAAAAGGGTGCGGATATCTCGAAGTGCGATAATCTCGATATCAGAGAGTATATCGACAATATGCCTACATGTCTTGCGGCGGCTGATGTGGTTGTATGTCGTGCAGGTGCAATTACAATAAGTGAAATTCAGGCACAGGGCAAGCCTGCGGTATTTATTCCGTCACCGAACGTAGCGGAGAATCATCAGTATCATAACGCAATGGCACTTGTGAACAAAAATGCCGGAGAGCTTATCGAAGAGAGCGAGCTTACGGGCGAGCTTTTAACGGAGAAAATCGATAAAATAGTAAGCGATAAGAAAAGACTTGCCGAGTACTCCGCAAATGCTAGGAAAATGGCAATTATCGACGCAAACGAAAGAATTTACAAAATAATAGTTGATACATACAAGAAGTATAATAATGCGTAATGCGTAATTCGTAATGCGTAATTATTTAGTTAGTGGTTAGATATAGTTCGTTTTTCTATAGTAGTTGATTTTAGTGTATGAATTAGGGGTGTTGAAGTCATAGTAATGTGTAGTAATTTGATTAATGTGTATTTGTGATAATAAAATTTACGGATAATTAAATAAATATTATATATTGTAGGAGAATGAAATTTTATCTAAATAATAAAAAAACTTGCAATTCTCAGAAAACAATCCAAGAAAGTTAGCTTACCGAAAAAGCCAACCCAACAATTACGCATTACGCATTACGAATTACGCATTAAAAATCACGTGTTTCGGTTTTTCCGCATATTATGCAGTACACTTATTATATAAACAATGCTGTTGATATTAATAGAAAAGATTTTTTGACGGTGTTGAAACAAACGAGAGGGTGTTGTATTTGTCACGGCTTGTCATAGACGGTTTAAAAAGACTAAAAGGCGAAACGGAAGTCCAAGGCTCGAAAAACAGTGCCCTGCCGATTCTGGCGGCGACCTTGCTTAACGGTGATGAAAGTATTTTACATAATTGTCCCGACCTTTCCGATGTAAGCGGCTCGGTGAATATACTGCGGTATCTGGGCTGTGATGTCGCTTTCTCGGGCGGTACGCTCGTATGCAACAGTAAAAACCTTAATAAGAACCATATCCCGAACAGCCTTATGCGTGAAATGCGTTCGTCAATTATTTTTCTGGGTGCATTGCTTGCGAGAACGGGAAGTGCAAGTATGTGTTTTCCGGGCGGCTGCGAGATAGGACCTCGTCCGATTGACCTGCATTTGAAAGCATTGTCCGAATTGGGCGTTGTAATTAACGATGACCACGGTGTGTTTAAATGTCACGTTCCCGACGGTCTTCACGGTGCTAAAATAGCATTGTCGTTCCCGAGCGTGGGTGCTACCGAAAACGTGATGATTTGTGCGGTGCTTGCCGAGGGTACTACCGTTATTACAAATGCCGCAAGAGAACCCGAAATTTGTGATTTGGCGGATTATCTCAACAGCTGCGGTGCGAATGTTTCAGGGGCAGGAGAGGGAACAATCGTAATTGAGGGTGTGCAGTCGCTTAAAGGCACAAGCCACACCATTATTCCCGACAGAATAGCGGCGGCAACTCTGCTTGCAGGCTGTGCGGCTACAGGCGGCAGAATAAAGCTTAACAAACTTATTCCGTCACATCTGGGTGGGGTGCTGTCGGTGTTTGAGGAAAGCGGCTGTGACGTGTCTGTTCGGGGCAGCAGTATAGTCTTTGACAGTCCGCACAGACTTACCGCCCCCAAAATTATCAGAACAATGCCGTATCCCGGTTTTCCTACGGACGCACAAGCTCCGATAATGGCTATGGCAGCGAAAAGCAAGGGAACTACACTTTTTGTGGAAAATATCTTTGAAAACAGATATCTCCATGTCGGAGGACTTCTGAGAATGGGAGCTAACATCAAGGTAGAGGGAAGAGTGGCTGTATCACAGGGAGTTGAATGTCTGCACGGTGCGGAGGTTGAAGCAATGGATTTGAGAGGTGCGGCGGCACTTATCGTTGCAGGACTGGGAGCAGAGGGCAGAACTACTCTTGACGGATTGAAATACCTTGACAGAGGTTACGAAAAGATTGAAGTGACTTTGAGCAGTCTGGGGGCGGACGTTAAGAGAGTGTAATGAATCGGAATTTACGGAGGAATACTAATGATTGAAGCATTACTGAAACAATTAGAAGGTCTTGTCGGTTCAGATGATTTTGAATTTGAATCGGAAGAAATAATTGAGAAACTGAAAGCCGAGGGTGCAGGTTTTGAAATCGTTGATAATCTATTCGACATTATGGAAAAGCACCCTCTTGATGATTTTGGAATGCCCGGTGCGATGGTTCATTTTATTGAGAATTACTATCCTGACTATCTTCCGCTTCTAATACGTTCTGTACAACGTTCCCCTGCAATGCACACTGTATGGATGCTAAATCGTTGTATTAATGGCAAAAATGATACCGAAAAGCTGTTATCTGTCCTTAAAGATATAGCTAATCATGATAGTGTTGATAAAACAATAAAGGATTCAGCAAAGAGTTTTGTTGATTATCAAACAGGTCACTAAATTCTGATTTGTTACCCAGCGGCGACGGGCAATACGAGAAGAAAGTTATTTTAAAATAAATTAATGTGAGAATATGAGTAAAGAAAAGAATAATAAAAACAAACAAAAAGAACAAAAACTCTCCGCAGTCGAGCGGCGGCGTTTGCAGCGTGAGCGTGAAAGAAACAACAGCGGAGAGGAAAGCCGTTTTTCAGCCTTTGAAACAATTCCAAGTAAAAATAAACGTGAAAGACTTTCTCCGACCGACCAAAGCCGTTTTTCCAACTTTGACGTTAATGCCGAAGAGGAAAAAGACGACTATTTCGACAGACTTTATGGCGGTGAGTCAAGCAAGACCGTAAAAGAGATAACTTTCCGTGACGACCGCAAAAAATCCGACAGGAAATCAACCCGAAAATCGGAAAAAGACAATTCCCCCGATAAAAGCTTCAAGGTAAAAGACCTTACCAAAAAGCAGCGGAAAACAAGAACGGCTTTAAGCTATGCGTCGGTGTTTACCGTTCTGGTTGTGCTTGCGGTTGTGATGTCGCTAACGGTTATGTTCAAGACTACCGAAATAATAGTAAACGGCGAAAATATTCCCTACAGCAAAGAGGAAATTATCAGTGCCAGCGGTTTGAGCTACAGCGAAAATATTTTCCTTGCAAAACGCAAGGCGGCAGTGAAAAACATTGTTGACAATTATCCATATATCGAAGCGGCGGAGGTGACTTTCCGCATTCCGGGAACTCAGATTATCACGCTTGAAGCGGCTGTACCGTCTTATCAGGTTGCCGTGACGGAGGGTTTTGCGATAGTCAGTGCCAAGGCGAGAGTGCTTGAAATCACTAATGTTCAGAGGGCGAATATTCCGCTTTTGAAAGGCTTGAAGCTTACCGATATCGGAGAGGGTCAATATATCAATTTTGAAAAAAATACTACTCAGCAGATACTTAACGAGGTTATCAACAATATAAACGAAAATGAAGTTCCGAATATTTACGGAATAGATATATCAAATTCCGCAAGCATTAAACTTAACTACGACAACAGGATTACAATTTTACTGGGTGTTCCCGAAGATGTCGGCTACAAGCTCCGCACGGCAATGTCGATAATCAACAACGAGCTTTCGGCAACAGATAAAGGCGACCTTGATGTATCTCTTGCAAGCAGCGACAGAAAATCTTCATACTTTACGCCGATATATTCAAACACCGTTGATATTGACGACAGCACTTCAAAGCCGGGCAAATCGACAAGCTCTAAGCCTGAATCAACGTCAAGGATAAGTTCACAAGCGTCCGACAGCGGTTCGGCGACAATTAAGAGTGCGGACGAATATTTTAACGGAACTGCATCGAAAACGACTTCGCAGGAAGAAAATTATGATGTTGATGTAAACGATATTCTTGATGACGATTACGAATACAGTGATGATGA
>CADCHW010000068.1:5167-12871 GCA_902801245.1 uncultured Ruminococcus sp. | reverse complement strand
ATTTCAGGATATAATCGTTCACACCGTTGTATCTGCTCTTTGTCATTCTGATTGACCCGAAATCAGGCACGTTTTCAGAATCAAAAAGCATACCCATAACAATGACTTGTGATGCCATTTTATCACTCCTAAAAAATATTCAAAAGGCTTAAAAGCCTTTCATAACACCCCTCAAAATCCTAAAAAATTGCATACAACTATGCAATTTTATTTATGAACTTTTTGTGAATTGTTTATCTTCGTACTGCAAAGCATATCTGTTTTATGTTATACCGGAAAGCTAAAAGATTTACCATTAAAGATTTACCATTTTAAAGTTTGGTCAAGCTTTTTAAAGCTTGCGGATTCCAAAGGCAGAGCCTTTGGTCGCTGACGAAACCAATTTGCAAAGAAAAACAAACTACCCTCAGCGAAACTAAACAAACTATCAACAGCAAAATAACCTACGATTTAATTTCAACCGTACAGGTAGAAATATTTTAGCTGTGTCAAAAATACAAATCTTATCATAATATATTATCGGGAATATTAAAATCCGATATATCAAAATCATTATAAAAAACATAAACCTCATATATCAAACCGCTGCACCGCACGAGTTTGAAAGGAGCGATAAACTTGGACGATATGAAAGACTTAATGAAAATGGCTAACTCTCAATACGGGATAAGAACCCCTCTGCCCGAAAATCCCGTTGTGGCAATGGCATATGTGCCGTATCAGCAAAGAGGAAAAATGTACTGTCCGGAACAGGGCATTGTCAGCGGAACGCTTTTCCCCGAACTGAACAAACCGTTCTGCTGCGGAAAGGGAGGACGATGATGACCGACAGAGATATTTTAATGAGGAAAATCGCAACGTATGATTTTGCGATAGTCGAACTTAATCTGTACCTCGATACTCACCCGAAAGACCTCGACGCACACCGCAAACTTGAGGACTACGAGAGCAAAAGTCTTGAACTTCGGGAGTGCTACGAGGAGAAATACGGCCCGATAGTTTTCAGAAATTCTCCCGACAACAGAATGAAATGGATAAAAAATCCGTGGCCGTGGGATTTGTGTGAGGGGGATTAATTTATGTGGGTGTATGAAAAGAAATTGCAGTATCCGATTAATATTAAAAAACCGAATGCTGCTTTGGCGAAGATTATTATTAGCCAATATGGAGGACCCGACGGCGAACTCGGAGCTTCGCTCCGCTACCTCAGCCAACGCTACACAATGCCGTACCCGGAACTTAAAGCGATACTCACCGACATAGGCACGGAAGAGCTTGCACATCTTGAAATGGTCGGTACGATAGTCTATCAGCTGACGAAGAACCTGACCCCCGAGCAGATAAAAGAAGCCGGAATGGACGCTTACTTCGTTGACCATACCGCCGGAATATATCCGTCGTCTGCGGCAGGTACTCCGTACACCGCTGCATCTATGCAGTCGAAAGGCGATGTTCTGACCGACCTCCACGAAAACCTTGCAGCCGAACAAAAAGCAAGAACCACATACGATAATATCCTGCGTTTTTGTGACGACCCCGATGTTATCGACCCGATAAGATTTCTGCGTGCAAGGGAAGTTGTTCATTATCAGCGTTTCGGCGAAGGTCTGCGTATAGCTACCGACAACCTCGACAGCAAGAATTTCTACGCATTCAATGCTTCGTTTGACAAGTGCTGCAAGAATAAAAACCAATAAAATTTTCTGCAAATCAAAAAACCGCCTTTAAACATTTCTGTGTAAGGGCGGTTTGTTTTGCTGTTTACTTTTTCATAATGATATTGTCAAATGTCTGCAAGTTAAGGGAATAATAATTCTCGATTCCTATTTTATCCTTGTTAAGCAAATCGGAATTTATTGCTTTAAGTCTGTTTGCAGCGGTTGTTCTGCTGACAGAAAGAATTTCAATAAGTTCCTTGGTGGAAATCCCTCTCTCCGAAAATAAGGCTGCCTGAATTAACAAACTGTATAATTCACCATATGTGTCAAAATTAGGCAGCAAATATATATGACCGATATAATGTTTAAACATCTGATAACGTTTTTCAAGAGCTTCATTTAATTGATACAATGATTTTTCAATGATGTCAAAAAACATATAAACAAACGGTGTAATATCTCCCATATTAAACCTGTCATTGCAAATCTTAAATGATTCATAGTACTCTTTTATATTCTCTTTAATGGTATAGGAAAGCCTGAATGCTATTGCAGGTTCAAAGCATTTTGAAAGTAAATAGCTGCTGATAAATCTTGATGTTCTTCCGTTTCCGTCGTAAAACGGGTGGATATATCCGAAAATATAGTGAAACACCGAAATTTTAAAAAGCATTTCACTCTCGGAATTATTCAGAAAATCAATGGCATTATCCATATACTCAATAATTTTACTTTCCGGATTTACTCCGCAGTGAAGTTCTTTTCCTGTCGGTGAATACACACTTACGGATTCTTTTCGGAAAATTTCACCGTCCGGTGCGTCTTCCGGACTATCGGAAAGCACCTCGGGCAGAACCAATTCATTGTATATATCTCTTATATCTCGGGAACAGCCGATAGATATACTGTCATTTAACAGCAGCATACAATATTTCTTAACCAAACCGTAAAAACGTTTGGTTTTGTTTTTCGATTCAAGCTCGCTGAGTATATCTTCAATTTCACGTCTTGTACTGTTTACGCCCTCAATGTTATTTGTAATTACTATTTCATCTATAAGACATCTTCTCGTGAACTGATTCACAGATTCCCCCGGCAGCTTTATTACAAGCTCGTGAATTTGTTTATCTATCCTCTGCATTTTTATTATTTGCTTAAGAAGTTCGGGTGTTTCAAGGTAAAATGCAGGCTTATCGTGAATTGAAAAATTAAGGAGAACAGCTGTTTCGGAATTATATCTTCGATTATATTCGGCTTGCCATTCATCGGGTTTTCTGTAACGTAAATTACGCAGGGATTCATACGACATAACATAACCTCAACAAAATCATCAGTATTTTATTCATTTCTTGTCGAAACAAAAAGGTACATTAACAAAAAACGTGCATTTTTGTTAATGTACCTTTATTATAACACAAGATATCCACAAAATAAAGAGTTTTTTGCGTAAGCTTTAAATTTTTTGCAAACCGCAGGTTTGCCACCGCTCTTTATTCTCTATTCTTTATTCTTGATTCTTTATTATTTACTTACTATGCACTCTTCGGGACACATCTCGACAACTTTCCTCCACTTTTTGTGAATGCTGTTGTTATCCGCAAAGAATACGGGAAGTAAACCCATATTAAGATACGTTCCGTTTTCAATCGACTTCACAACCTCCGCAGGCGGTTCAAAGTTGGTGCGGTCGAAATCCCTCGGTACAATGAACATCATTATCTGATACATAAACGGTTCGTTTTCGTTGTTTCGTATTCTGTTGGCAAGCTCCAGACTGTACGTTTCTCCGGGTTCGATTCTGTCTTTGTTGCGTGTAAGAAGTTTTTGAATTTCAATGCACTGTGTTTTGAAAATCGACCTGAAAGTATTGTATGCTCTTTCGTTTGAAAATAATCTTATCTCAAAGTCACTTATGGAATATACTCCGTTTATCACGCCCATTTTACTGAGCCGTTCAAACCTCTTGTCGTCAAGCAGGATTTTCGGGTCGGAAACAGGGTCTACAATATTAATCTGAAGCATTCGGCAGGGATTAATTTTTATAAGTCCTCTTATGTATTTAAACAGCGTTACTTTCAACCGCTCGCTCGGGTTCTTATCCTTGCTGTTGACTGTATAGCGGAACGCAAACGGCTGTAAATTATGGTGAATAATACTCAGCTGTTTCTTGCTCTCAAAGCACAGTGCGTCAAGAAGACTGTAATCCGTTGCGGACGGTGTGGGAGTTTTGTACCAATAGCGGAGTGCCTCTTCGATAAGCGTGTACTCCTTTGACACATTCTCGTATTTTTTGCGTACTGAATTATAATGCTCCTCGGCACGCTTCAACGCAAGCTGTGTATTTTCAATCTGCACCTGCAAATCCTCATACTCTGCGTCAAGCCTTATGATTTCGGAAGAAACATTCTGCGGTAACTTTGATTCAAAATCTATAGTATCTGTGCTTCCTCTGCGTGATTCAATTTCACGGATTTCCTTCATAAGCTTTGCTTTTCTGCGTTTGACGTACTCTTTGAAATTCTGTCGTTTTTTAAGAAGCTCCTTTTTCTTTTCCGACATTTTGGCAAGCTCGGCTCTGTTCTTTTTGGTAAGATTTTTGTTATTTTCAAGCTTAACTTCGATATCCGAGTTAATCTTGTCCTTATGCTTAATCGAGAGATAATGCAAAACGAGATTATGATTCAGATAACAATATATTTGCAGATTATACTTTCCGTTTTCGGCTTTTGAAGCATTTTTAAACACATAATATCTTGCTCTGTCCTTAAGGAAAGGAAGTTTTTTCAGATACTTTTCCGAAAAGTCGGATAATAAAAGCTGTTTAAAAATAATGCCTGCACCGACAGCGGAAAACATAGTATACACAAACGAAAAAACATTCCGATTTCCTGCAAGCAAGCCAGCCCACACCGCAAGACCAACGGCACAGCCGAGCAGACACGACACAGCGGTTATAAGACTAACCTTTCCCCTCTGTTTTTTCTTAGGAAATTTTTTCTTAGCGGTACGTCTGCCGATATCGAACGACATACCGCCCATAAACAGACAGCTCATAAAAGCCTGCACATACAGAAAAAACGCAATAGTCGGGTTTGCGTAGGCAATGACCCCGAGCAACGCAAAGACTGCCGTACACACAATGCCTGCACGCTTTGCAAATTCGTTTATAACCTCTCTTGTAACCTCGCCTTTACGGATATCCTCAATCATTTTAGAACCGGCAAATTCACGTTCACGCTCTTCAAGCTCCTCAAAGGTTTGTATTCTCTTTTCGCAAACCTTATCGGCATTCATTTTGAGAAGCTCCTTATGATACGGAGTAAGCCAATGCTTATCCCTTGCGGTTTCGAGAAGTTCGAGAACTTTTTCATCTGCGACCGGTGAAAAATCTATGGAATAATCGTCATACTTGTTGCGGTAAATTTCAATTTCCTTGCGTTCGTTATCAAGGCGGAAGATATCGCCTTTCAGATAGTTTACTCTTTCGTTAAACTCGTTTACCTCTTTAAGATACTCTTCCTTTCTTTTATTGACCTCAGCCTCTGCCTGCTGTTTTGCCCTGCCGATTTCCTGAGCAATCTGAACGTCAAGTCTGTCCTGAACTTTCTGCCATTTATCCTTTTGTTCGCTAATGGCGTCGTCGTGAATTTTTTTGCGTTCGTCACGGTTGCTCTGTACGGAATCTTCGAGAGCCTTAAGTTCCAGACGCTTTGTGTCACGGTTACGCTTAAGGGGAATAATTTTCCTGTCGTAGCCTGCTTTTTTGCCGGCTTTCTCCTCGTAGCTGTAGACTGCGCTGAGGTAATCGCTGTAGGTCATATTTGAAATGATTGTGCCCTCGTCGTCGGGTTGGTCGCCGGAAGTTATCAGCGGATTGAGGCTGTCTGTATTTTCGCTGTTGATATTTTCATATTCATCGGTATCTTTCAAAGGCTCACCTCCTTTTTTATTCAGTAAAAACCCTCTACAGTATATTTTACAATATTTCCGTTATTATGTCAACGGAAATAAAGAAGAAAGAATAAAGAATAGAGAATAATGAATAAATACAGTTATTTATTATCGGAAATTTTGGTAATAGACGAAAGTTTGTTTTTTCAAAGAATAAAGAAGAGTGAATAAATACAGTTATTTATTATCGGAAATTTTGGTAATAGACGAAAGTTTATTTTTTTATAGAGAAGAACTGCACCGACAGTTTTTTGACTGTCGGTGCGTACATAGGGATAATTAATAAATGGATTTTATTCAAAAACAAAGTATATTTCAAATTAAAATTATGCTACTGTCAACTGCAAAACACTTCTGCCCTGTTCCCACAATTTTGAATAAACACTTTTACACTTACTAAACTTTCTAAAAGTTTTCTCCGCTTCTTCCTCATCACAATAAACTTTCCAATAACCCGTACATTTACAATTTCTTCCGCAATTATCAATAAACCCGATAACATCGCCCAGAGGATATCCCAGAAACAAGCCTATCTCGTGCGGAAAACTATCGCTTTCGGCAATTCTTCCGCTAAGTTTTTTAACGGCATAATCAACGTCCGCAGAACTGTAACCGCAGGATTTCAAAAAGCGTTTAACACCGTTCTTTTTAAAATCCTCGGCAAGCTTATCTTTTCTGTACACATACAGCATAGCCTTACCGCTTCCCTTTTTCAGAACATACACCGTTATTCCCTTATTTTTAAAATACTCGTTCCACATACGCACAACCTCTTTAAGCTGAGTATGGTTATCATATGAAATTGTAAAAAGATTTCCTGTTTTGATTGACGCTAATGTCGGGGAACAATGTTCAATCAAAAGCTTTTCAAGGTATGCACTTCTTTCGGATATACTCATCTCTCTATCCTCTTTTCTATAAAAAAATGTATTCTCGGTTTACAAATCGCTAATCTCCGAAACACAATAAATTTGTTTTGGCTAATTATACTCTAAAGCGTTAAGATTTACCGCCAATATTTTATTTAAAAACCTCTCCGTCAGCCTTACGGCTGCCACCTCCCCTAAAAGTGGAGGCTTTTTGGTTTTCGATTTATCAAAGTCGCCCCTTATAGGGGAGATGTCCGCAGGACAGAGGGGTTAGGTTAATTTGCTAAATCTTACTGCTCGCTAGTATAGTTTCCCCTGTTATCATTAAAATATATACTAACGTTCCGATAAGAAATATTTCTCAAAAATCAAAGAAAGACGAACCGTAAAATCCAATTTATGCCGAATATAAACAACCCGATTCGGCAAAACCGAACTTCGCATATCACGATTACGGATTATTAGTGTTGTCTAACTTTTTCTATAAATATATTAGCATAAAATAACCTTTATTGTCAAGAAAAAATCATTCGGCAGATGTGAAATCTTACACCTGCCGAACGATAAATATTTAGATAAAACCTACAATAGTATACTGAGTATCGCTTTCATTGAGATTGTACTTAACCCCGTTTTGTGTACCCTGAGAAAGTACAAGCCTGTTGCCCGAAAGCTCGCAGCCGCCGCTGCCGCCGTTACCGTTGACAGCTATTCCGAAATTCACAACCGCCGTACCCGACGACACCTTTACGGGAGCTTCGTCAAACATAAAGTAAATTACAAATTTAGGTGAGATATCGAGATTAACCGTTCGGCTGCTCTCGCCCGTTCCCTGAATAAATCTGAACTGATAAGGGTTGCTTACTCTCTCCTTTTCGATTCCTCTGAGATGTACACTGTCACTATCAATATGTGTGCTTATCACTTCATCGATAATATTGTTGTCCGAAACGAAATCGGCTCTTGTGGGTTTATCGGTTTCTATCCACTTATTCAAGTGAAGATTATCTGTTTTGTTAGTAGATGCCATATAAATCTCCTTTTTGATTATATATAAAAAGTTTAAAAGAATAACATTTAAAGCTTGCACAGGCAACACCGGCTAGATATACGCAAAGACAGTTTATTTATACTCGAAAGCGTTAAGATTTAGCGACAATATTAAAAAAATCGAGATTTTTAAAAAACCCCTCCGTCAGCCTTGCGGCTGCCACCTCCCCTAAAAG
>CADCHW010000068.1:0-5112 GCA_902801245.1 uncultured Ruminococcus sp. | reverse complement strand
AATTTGCTAAATCTTTTAGATTTTTAGTATAATCATTAACTTTACGAACCCACCCGAGCAGATAATAATAAACTATTTTACTATCAAACTATCGCCACCCCAAACTCCCTCCGCTGTAAACCAACTTACAACATCAAATTCAGCAACATATTACCGGTCGGGTACGTGAAGTATAGGATAAAAAGGACTATCTTCACGTGTTTCAGGCAGACGTTGTCTGCTCAAATTCTTCCCAGCTAAGACCCAACGCATCTATCTGTTTAAACGTTCTGCCCTTGCTGTCGTAGTCCGCCCAAGTAGCTTCTCTGAAATCTATAGTAAACGTCAAGTGACACGGCAGAAAATCCTTTGCACGGTTTATGATGTATTTCCTCTCGCTTATGCTGTACTCTCCGCCCAAAGGCTTTATGTACAAATCGAAAATTGCCGGATTCTCCGTAATCTCACATTCAAGACCTATCGATTTAAAAAACTTTTTAATGCCGTCCGGGGTGTTGTCGTTCATATTAAGATTCAGAAGATAAATTATCATTTCACGTCTTAAATCCGTGCTTGTGTTATCGTCAAGCGTGCCGACAAGTCTTTCATAAAAACGAAGTCCGTCACCCTCCGCAGTTGTAACAATCGATTCCTTTATTACCTCCTCAATCTCGGCGGAAAGCCTGTCAAGCTCCGCCGCATATGCTTTAAGCTCATTGTCAACATACGTTGTACCGTCAAGAGTGTACGCTCCGATAGGCTTCATTGTCTTGACCATACTCTCATAGCCTGTCACGATTCCTGCACCCCCGTTATAACTATTCTGTTAGGAAATACAATGTAATTCTCCGGAACTGAAGTGTTTGTTACATAATCCGAAAACGTGTAATTTTTAACGCCCTCCACGTGCTGCACATACTCTCCCAAATCCGAAACATACATCGTTTCACCTGCCGAAAGTCCTTTGAAATATTCCCTTACCGCCGTTTCGCATTCACTCTTCACGGTGTCGATATCGTAACCCTTTTTGCACGTGAATTCAAAATAAATACTCATATAATACAAGTTCAAAGCCTTTACCTGTATGTCAACATTGACCTCTCGGAGTTCGTCAAGAGTATTCTGAACCGTTTGAATAAGTTCCGCCGATGGATTTCCGTTTTCGTCCGTTATGAACACATCAACAGTTCCCGCACCCCTGTTTCTCGGCACAACTCCAACAGCCGTAACTCCTTTTACGCTCATAGCACTTTTCACATAAAAAGCCTTGTTTGTACCGTTTGAGATATTTTTAAAGCTGTCGATAATTCTCGCCCGAAGCTGCTCGTCACTTTCAGCGTCACTTCCGCCCGTAAACGGAGAATTTGTTATATACGATATACCCGTAATCGGCGTAACCATAACAGTGACCTTTCCCGAACGAACATTACTTAAAGCTCCCTCAGAAACGGCTTCCGCAGGCACAGGAACAAAAGTTCTTCCGCTTATCAGCACAGCGTCTTCTGTAGTGACATATCTAACCGAATTACTTCCCGAAGTCGCACAAACAGTACCTTTGGGAATATCGATATCATATGCCACACCGTTTGTCCAGAATGTAATAAAACCCTCTGCCTTACTGCCCGACTTGCGTGAAAGACCTCTCTCCGCCGCATGCAAATCAAGATACTCCCCTGTCGCAGTGTTCGGGAACATCTGATTTTTAAGCCACGCAAGCTCCGTCCGACACGAAAAAATCTCACCTGCCAAAACAGCGAAGCGTATTCCCAAATCGGACGCATTCTCCGCATCAGTGCCTGTTAAATTTTTGTACTCCTCTTTCATACTGTTTAAAATTTCGTCATAGTTTTTCAACTTACATCAACCTCCATAACCTTTGACAGCTCCCCAAACACGACATTCATTTTCAAACGATACTTTCCGCCGCCGATATTCTCAGCAGTAACATTCTCAACGGATATTTCTTTCTGTTCCGCCAAAGCCTCACGGCACAAAAGCTCGGCAAGCTTATTCTTTTCCTCTTCACTGCCGTTACTTTCAAACAGCAAAGAGAAATCCGCCCCGAAATCTCTGTTATAAATAAAGCTTCTGCGTTTCGTTGTAAGAATAAAACGAACTCTTTGACAAGCCTCGTCAACGGAATAAACCTCCTCAATGTAACCGCTTGTGTTCACATCGAAATCGCCGTAAACATAAACGCCCATTACTCACTCTCCTTTTCAAATACAGTGCCGTTAATAACGACTGTTCCGTCATTTTTGAGAATAATACTTGCACCGCCGCTTGAATAAAGTCCGACTTCACCCTCTTCAAGCGACAGGGGATTATCTCCGACCACACCGCACACAACAGCCGAACTTCCCACGGGAAGAACAACCGCTTTCGAGCCTGTCGGCGGTACGCACGCAACTCCGTAAGGTCTGCACACTTCAACGCTGTCGACATTTTCAAGACCCGAAACATTGATTTTATTATTCTCGGAAAAAAGGATATTCGCCGTAAACGGTGCAGCCGACTGAATATTATCTGTTATGGTTTTTGGAATCCACATAGTTTTTAACCTCCTAAAATTTGAAAAGATTTAACATTTAAAGTTTGGTCAAGCTTTTTAAAGCTTGCGGGCGACGCAACACCCCAAGAAGCCGAGCCGTAGGCGACAGCTGATTGGCAGGTGTTCCTAGTGGTCTTGCACCAGCAGGGGCAGAGCCCTTGTCGCTGACGAAACAAATTATCGTAGAAAAATAAACTTCCCTCAGCGAAACTAAACGAACTATCATCAGAAAAACAAAAAATAAAAAACTTATCAAAATAACATCTATCCGTACAAGCCAACAAAGGCAACAGCGTAGCGAATTGCCGGTCTAAGGGAAAAAAGTATACTGGAATGCGTTAAGATTTAGCGACAATATTAAAAAATTGAGATTTTTTTAAAAACCCCTCCGTCAGCTCTCAAAGTCGCCCCTCATAGGGGAGATGTCCGCAGGACAGAGGGGTTTTATCGGTATAACCGTTTTTGTGTGTCTTGTTAATTTGTTGAATTGCTATAGTATAACTACATACTAAGAATCAATCTTACTCTGCTTTTCTCAATGCCGTTTTCAAGGACATACTTCACCTGAGCCACAATAAACTCCCTGTCCCCGCACCCCTCGACATTCACCGCCGCATTGTACCCAATCCTGTTAAGTAAACCCCCCTCGCAAACCAACGTAACGCTTAACGATTTCATTCTGCCGTTCTTAATGATATTATCGGCATCGGAAAGCGTGTGGGTTTCGCTGCTTGCAAGATTAAGGTATCTCTCACGAACTATCCCGAGCGACTGAGCTTCGCTGTCGTTCACCGCCATATCATAGCCTTTATCTCCGCTCACATACACCCTTGAAATTCTGCTGTATCTGTTTTCGCAAACCTCCACACTCTCAAACGGAATTCCATACTTATTGTCAAACAGGATATCCCCGACATTTTCAAACGTATCAAGCCTTAAAGTACCGTTACCGTCAACTCTCGGCACTGTGTTCAGAAACTCCGAACAAAATCTCTCCACAACCTTGTAATGTGAATTTCCTTTGGCGACGGCAAGTTCCCCGATACGGCACTGCACACTCTTTATTTCAAAGTCAACTCCGAACGGCTCTATATGTTTACCGCAAATGATATCCGCCGACGGGTTGACATACGTCATCGGCTGGCACTCGTTATCAAGCAGAACAGCCGCCATACCTCTTGAGTGAATTTTAATGCTTGCACCGTTTACGTCTGCACTGAGAATGCGTTCGTCAACCACACCTTTGAAAAGAACATCACGTTTTTCTACAGCTTCATCTATATTGGTACAGCCGTCATCGAGAACATAGATTATATGTATTTCGGGGATATCGACACTGTACGGAAAGACCGCCGTCAAATCGTCCGCCGGAACATACAGTTCCTGATTAATTTCAAGACTTTCGGCTTCGGGCAAACGATAAATTTTACCCTCGTATTCACCTGCAAAAATCAATACAATCTCACCTCCTCCCCCTCTTTCAAATCAAGGATTTTTCTTATTTGCGGATTAAGCCCGACAAGACTTTCAACCGTCACACCGAACTTATATGAAACGTCCCACAGGGTTTCGCCCTCCTCTGCCGTGTAATACTTTTGGGGAAGAATCTTTTCGGGTTCTCTGCCTGCACTAACCGCCCGAAACGTAAACGAAACGGAAAGGAAATTTTCTCTCGGTTCGGCAAGAACCGCTAAATCTTCAAGCACTGCTTTGAATGCCCCCAGCTCGGGTATGGCAAGAATGTCGGCTTTATTTTTAAAGCACATACGAAGAAGTGTGTCGTAGCTTTGGAAACAGTCATCGCCGTAAATCTCGCCCGTACCGCTGATTTTGGATATATTGTCGCAGACATTTGAGAGCTTACGTATTCCCCCCACAAGACCCACGGAATTTATTTTCTTGCTTCTTGTAATCTTAAGAGTTTTCGGGTTATGGGACAATGAAATGCCGCCGAACCTCATTGTAACATTCAAGTTATTTCACCTCATTTTCCGCAGCAAGGTTTTTGCTGTAACGTCTTGACTGCCGCTCGTAGATTTCGGAGATATCCTCGGCGGTGGTTTTTGTTTTTTCGTTCTGGTTTATTACGTTTTCTTGGGTTGTATTTTTGTTTTCCATTTTTTCACCTGCATTTATTTAATTATAGCAATCCAATAAAATAAACATACTATTGATAAATCGAGAACCAAAAAGCCTCCACTTTTAGGGGAGGTGGCAGCCGCAAGGCTGACGGAGGGGTTTTTTAAAAATCTCGATTTTTTTTATATTGTCGCTAAATCTTAACGCTTTCGAGTATAATAACAAAGTATCGGTCGGGTTCGTAAATTTATTTTACAGATAAACTATCTTCACGTGTTAAAAAAATCAAGCTATATTTTCCGTCTGAATTTCTCTCAACCTTTTCACAATAACACTTCTCATAACTCCCCCCGATATTCTCAAAAAACAGCTTAAAACACCTCAACCCCGACACAACCTCCGCCGCCTCAGCCGAAACATCATCGAGAACAATTTTATATCCCCTAACGCTCTCTATAACATCTACAGGCTCACTGTCAAACACGGTCATAATCGGATAGTAA
>CADCHW010000067.1 GCA_902801245.1 uncultured Ruminococcus sp. | reverse complement strand
GGTTATCTCTGTTTTTATTATAAAAGCAGGTATTGAAATTCTGACCGATACGCTAAACAGTATTATAGGAGTTCGCTTTGACAGTGAGCTTACGGAAAGCCTGAAATCAAAAATCAACAGCTTCGACGAGGTTAAAGGAACATATGATTTGACTTTGCACAGCTACGGTCCGGAAAATATTATCGGTACGGCTCACATTGAAGTTGACGATAATATGACTGCAAGGGAAATTCATAAGCTGTCAAGAAAAATTTCCGCCGAGGTGTTTTTTGAGTTCGGAATAATTCTTACAGTCGGAATTTACGCATCAAAGGGATTTTGCAGATGCACGGATTTTATGCCGAGGATAATATAAAATATGCGATGTTTGATTTGGTGGTTGATTTCGACAGCGATTCGGAAGAGATTAGGCAGACTGTGATGAAAGATTTGAATGAAGTCTGTCCCGATTATATTTTTGATATTATAATAGATTCCGATTACAGTGATTGAGATTTAAAATAACAGAAAGGAATACCTATGGACGATTTGACATATGATAATTTAAAGCTTGAAAATCAGCTGTGTTTTCCTCTGTATGCCTGTGCAAAGGAGCTTATCCGTGCATACAAACCGCACCTTGATAAGCTTGATTTAACGTATACTCAGTATATAGCGATGATGGTTCTCTGGGAGAAAAAAAGCTGTAATGTCAAAACTCTGGGCAGTCTGTTATTTCTCGATTCGGGTACGCTTACTCCTTTGCTGAAGAAACTTGAAACAAAAGGCTATGTTGAGCGGAAACGTTCCAAGGAGGACGAGAGAGCCTTGATAGTCACAATCACTCAAGAGGGGGAAAAACTGAAAGAATATGCGGTTTTTGTTCCCGAAAAAATGGGGCAGTGCGTGGGTTTGGAGGCGATGATGAATGATGAAAAAACACGCTGTCATAACTTTCTATGACAGCGTGTTTACTGTTTGGTCAGTATTGCCTGTAAATCAGAATTTATATTAATATACAGTATTTCAATATTATACTCGAAAGCGTTAAGATTTACCGCCAATATTTAAAAAAATAGAGATTTTTTTAACCCCTCCGTCAGCCTTACGGCTGCCACCTCCCCTAAAAGTGGAGGCTTTTTGGTTCTCGATTTATCAAAGTCGCCCCTTAGGGGAGATGTCCGCAGGACAGAGGGGTTTAATTGAATTTGCTAAATCTTACTGCTCTCTAGTATATCAACGATTTTTGTATATTTATAAAATTAATTCTTATGTAATGCAAATGGGGATATTCATAACAGTGAAGTGCGGAGTTATATACTGTTCTTGTTTTATTATTCATATCTGCTTTTGTATAAACTTTCATTAAGCTCCAATTTAAGAAAAGCTTGTGAAAAATCTTCGGTCAGGCAATTGGCAACAATTTTATAATTGTCACAATTGTTATTCACCAAATTACCGTTAGAATCAATCATAATATAAGATGATACCAAATCTTTTTCACAAACAATATTAATATTCGGTATAGCATTATTTTGAACAAAAAAAGAATAATGCTTATCTGTACAGCATATATCAGAATTGTCAAAGTTTCCGAAAACAAATCTTTTTATTTTTAATAACTTCCACCTTGTCACAGGTAATTTAATTATAATGCTGCTAAGATTTTCATTGTAATTCAAATAGCTTACGACAGTGTTTATTTTGATTTCACAATTAGGATTGTAATGTTTTATCAAATTGCATAAAGTATGTACTCTCTCTTTATCGAGCAATTGACCTTTTTGTCCGCACCTTCCCATTTGCGTCAAAACAATGGGATTAAAACTATCAATAGAGAAACCAATAACAGAATAATATTGAGCGTTGTTTTTAATCCATTCATCAGTCATTAAACTGCCGTTTGTAATCAGTGTACAATCTTTGCCCTTTAAGCGGATATATTTTACCAAATCGGTTAGTTCTTTATATAATAAAGGTTCTCCGCCGGCTATATTGAAACAATTAACATTTATGCCGTTACAGCAATTATCGACAATTTTCTTCCAATTGTCAAGTGATAAATTTTTAACATTTCCAAAATGAGCAAAACAATGTTTGCACCTATAATTACACATTTCCGTAATATGTAAATTTATTTTATATGCTATATCACTATACACATTCTTCACACTCGCTGATTTTGACTGAAAAATATAAAGTACTGTTCATATTTAAAAAGTCAATAAATAAATTAATCCAACTTATTTGTTTGCACAAAAAAATATATCCTCAAAGTACTTTATATAAATTATATCACAAATGGAATGAAATGTAAATACAAAAAATCCCCTATTCAACTAAAAAAAATAGGGGATTTTTTCTATAAAACTGCAAATTTATGATTCTTTGTAATGTGAACCGCATTGAAGTATTTCCAACTGTTCTCCATTGATTTTAAATACAATGCGATTTTGTCCGTCAATTCTTACGCTCCAATACCCCGACAGGTTTTCCTTTAACGGTTCGGGCTTTCCTATGCAGTTATAACCGTTTCGGTCAATATCTGTCAAAAGCCGATTGATTTTTCGTAAAGTTTTCTTATCCTGTGTCTGCCAGTACAAATATTCTTCCCACGCTTTATCGTGCCAAATTTTTTTCATTCGTCCTCAACCTCGATAAGCTCATGCTCTTTGAGTGTGCTTGTACCGTTTTTAAGGCTTTCTGCTCTTCTTTCAAGCTCTGCTATGTTTTCGGCACTGTAAAACGGGTCTGCATTGATTTCAAAGGGAATGCGTTTTTCTCTGCCAACTTTTATAAGGAACATATTAATAGCGGTTGACATAGTAAGTCCCATTTCTTTGAGAGCTTTTTCGGCATTGGCTTTCACATCATCTTCAACACGAAAATTAACTTGTGTCATTTCATTCACGCTCCTTTTATTATATTATACAACATATGTATATACATTGTCAATAAAAAAGCTGCGTTTTTTTATAAACCGATTTGCAATTATGATTCCCTTTGTTTAAGCTCGTCCATTTCAAAATTAATAAACCGTGAAATCATCTCTCTGTACAAGGCTTCAATCATATCGGGGTCTGCACCGTATTCCTCAGCCTTGCTGCGAACATTGCGGATAACGGCTTCCTTTCTGTCGGCTGCCTGTACGTCCTCAGCGGTCTTTTTGAAATTAACAACCTGTTTTACATAGCCTGTTCTTTCGGCTATAAGCTTGATAATCTCGTTGTCGATTCGGTCAATATTTGAGCGAACCTCTTCTATGCTTTTACACTGCATTTTCGTAATCCTCCGTAAATCTGTTATGTATTGAGAATAGCTTCTTTAACACTCTTCACAAAATCGTAAACATACGGTACAGCGTTTTCGCCGTGTTCTGCAATTATTCTTACAATTGCAGAGCCGATAATAATACCGTCGCATTTCTTTGAAATATTAGCCGCCTGTTCGGGTGTTGAAATTCCGAATCCGACCGCAACGGGTATGTCTGTATTCTCACGGATTTTCTCGACAATCGCCCCGATATCCGTTGTGATTGTACTTCTCATACCCGTAACGCCCAGTGAAGATACAAGATAAATAAATCCCCTTGCGTCCTTAGCGATATTTGAAATTCTGTCTTCGGAGGTCGGAGCGATAAGCGAAATGAAGTCAATGCCGTATTTGTCGCAAATCTCCGAAAACTCTGCCTTTTCCTCAAACGGTACGTCGGGGAGAATAATTCCGTTCATGCCAACCTCTGCGGAGGTCTTTACAAAACGCTCGATACCATACGAAAATACAACATTTGCATATGTCATAAATACAAGCGGTACAGTGAGCTTTGGACGAACTCTTCTTACCATATCAAAAATCTTGTCTGTAGTCACTCCAGTTGACAATGCACGGATATTCGCACCCTGAATTACGGGACCTTCGGCTGTCGGGTCGGAAAACGGTATTCCCAATTCGATTAAGTCAACTCCGCCTTTTTCCATTGTGAGCAAAAGCTCTTCCGTTGTTTCAAGGTTCGGGTCACCGCAGGTGATAAAAGATATAAAAGCCTTTTTGTTGTTAAATGCGTCTGCTGTTCTCATTCTGAAATGTCCTCCCCTCTGTATCTTGCGATAGCGGCACAGTCCTTGTCGCCACGTCCCGAAATGTTGATAACAATAATTTGTTCTTTATCCATAGTCGGTGCAAGCTTCATTGCATGTGCCACAGCGTGTGAGCTTTCTATTGCCGGTATAATTCCCTCTGTTCTCGACAGATACTCGAAAGCATTTACGGCTTCATCGTCTGTAATCGGAACATACTCCGCTCTGCCGATGTCGTGAAGATATGCGTGTTCCGGACCTACTCCCGGATAGTCAAGACCTGCCGAAATTGAGTAAACAGGTGCAATCTGACCGTACTTGTCCTGACAGAAATAACTCTTCATACCGTGGAAAATTCCAAGCTTGCCCGTTGCCATAGTTGCCGCAGTTTCAAAGGTGTCAATTCCTCTGCCTGCCGCTTCACAGCCGATAAGACGAACTCCCTCGTCATTAATAAAATTGTAGAATGCACCGATAGCGTTTGAGCCGCCGCCCACACAAGCGAGAACTGCGTCGGGGAGCTTGCCCTCTTTCTCCAAACACTGTTCCTTGATTTCCTTTGAGATAACAGACTGAAAATCTCTTACAATAGTCGGGAATGGGTGAGGTCCCATAACCGAGCCGAGAACATAATGTGTGTCGGAAATTCTGGAAGTCCACTCTCTCATAGCTTCGGAAACAGCATCTTTGAGCGTTGCCGTGCCTGTCTTTACAGCGTTGACCTTAGCACCGAGCAAACGCATTTTGTACACGTTCAAAGCCTGACGTTTAGTGTCCTCTTCGCCCATAAAGACTTCACATTCAAGACCGAACAAAGCCGCCGCCGTTGCCGTTGCGACACCGTGCTGACCTGCACCTGTTTCGGCAATAACTCTTGTCTTGCCCATTTTTTTTGCAAGCAAAGCCTGACCGAGAACGTTGTTGACCTTGTGAGCACCAGTGTGATTCAAGTCCTCACGCTTTAAATAGATTTTAGCACCGCCCAAATCCTTAGTCATTTTCTCCGCATAGTAGAGAAGTGAGGGTCTGCCTGCATATTCGTTAAAAAGCTTAGTTAATTCCCTGTTAAATTCGGGGTCGTCCTTATAATGATTATATGCCTCTTCAAGTTCTATAACGGCATTCATAAGTGTTTCGGGGATATACTGTCCGCCGTGTATGCCGAATTTTCCGTTAGACATTTTTTACACTACCTTTCTTTTACTGCATTTATTGCTTTAAAAATCTTTTCTCTGTCCTTGACACCGTTCGTTTCAACTCCCGAGCTTAAATCCACCGCCCAAGGGTTTACTTGTTCGACCGCTTTCGGAATGTTCTCCGAATTAAGTCCGCCTGCAAGGATAAACTCTCTGTTTATGCCCGATACTGCCGACCAGTCAAACGTTTTTCCGCAGCCTGTTCCGCTGTCGAGAAGAACCTTGTCCGCACTGCTTTTTTCCGCTTTGGAAATATCATCGGCGGATTTTATAACAAACGCTTTCCAAATTTCGGTGTCGGGAATAATTTCTCTCAGAGATTTTATATACTCCTCGTCTTCGCTGCCGTGAAGCTGTACAATATTTATTATACCACGATTTACAAGTTCTGCAATATCTTTTATCGGATAATCGATAAAAACTCCAACAGTCGGAATTTCTTTGTTAATAAGACTTCGCAAACGCTCCGCACGATTACAGTCAATGTTTCGCTTGCTGAACGGCACACCGATTATAAATCCCACAAAGTCGGGTTTTGCAGCGTTCACAAACTCTGTATCGATATCACGTGAAAGACCGCAGATTTTTATTTTTGCCATTATCGTAAACCCTCTCTCATTTGTTTGAGGAAACCGCCCTTGTCATCTGTACGCATAAGAGCTTCGCCGATAAGCACCGCATTCGCACCGCTGATTAAAAGCTGCTTGCCGTCCTCGGGGGTCGCAACTCCGCTTTCCGCAACGTACACGGCATTGTCGGGGATAAATTCCCGCAGAGTTAAAGCATTGTCAAAGTTTACGGTAAAGTCTTTGAGATTGCGGTTATTAACTCCGATTACCCTTGCACCGATTTTCACGGCTGTTTCAATCTCCGTGCGGTCGTGAGTTTCGACAAGTGCGGTAATTCCCAGTTGGTCGCAAATGCTGAGATATTCCCTAAGCTGCTTCTCGCTCAGAATTGCACAGATAAGCAGAACAGCGTCCGCACCCATAACCTTAGCTTGATAAATCTGATATTCGTCAACCGTAAAATCCTTGCGTATCATCGGGATAGATACGGCATTGCGGATTTCCTTGAAAATCTCGTCGCTGCCCAGAAACCATTTCGGTTCGGTAAGACACGAAATGCAGTCAGCACCGACTTTCTCGTACTCCTTGGCAATTTCCAAATAGGGGAAATCCTCGCTTATAATACCCTTTGAGGGGGAAGCTTTTTTGACTTCGCAGATAGCCGTACCTCTGTGGTTTTTCAGAGTTTTTTCAAACCTGAAATCGCCTTTGGGGAGTGACAGGGCAAGTTCTTTTATTTCATCAAGGCTTACTTTTTCTTTGTCTTTTTTTACACGTTCTTTTGCGTAGTTTGCTAAATCGTCAAGTATCATATATTAGTGCCTCCTTATCATAATTCCTTTCATAAACTCGGAATCATTGTGACATTCGTAAACGATATCCTTTTCCTCTTCCGTGCAGCCGATTAAAATTTTAATTTCGGAATCCCTCTTAAGCAAATCGACCGTACATATAACCGCATCAATTTGTCTATTTGAATCAGACCCTACCCAAACATCAATGCCGCCTTTATCCATAGAGTTTGTATCTTTCAAATAACCGTAATCAACCTTGTAAACAAAATCGGGATACCTCGGGTGTGCAGTGCCTTTCGGGCGGTCAATCACAATTTCGGAGTTTTCAACAAGCTTGTCCAAAAGTTCCCAAAATTCGGGATTGTGCGTGTTTAAAAATAATGTATCATCAGCCATTCCGTTTCATTCGCTCCGTTTCCTGCAATTTCAAATCCAACTTTTTCATACATCTTTACAGCATAGTTTTCCTTGTTTACTCCCAAAGATACTTTTTTGTACCCCTTGCTTTTTAAAAGCTCCAGCATTTTTATCATCAGTGCCGTGCCTATTCCGTGACTTCTGTACTCCTTGTAAAGTGAAATGGAAAAGGACGGTGTTTTATTGTCAATGTGACCGTATTCGTCGGCAATCGCCGACCAGACAGCACCTATTACTTTTCTGTCAACCTCGGCAACAAAACAATAATCATCGGGTCTAGTGCCGAAATCCTTTATTGCTCCGTAAAGCATAGGGTCGTCATATATAATACTTCTAGGAACTTCTTCGGTGTACCAATCGGGAATGAAAATCGCTTCGTACAAAAAATCTTCCAAAAGCGGAATTTCATCTTTTCGCATTTCTCGTATAATGTAATTCATTTTTGCGGTATTATATTAATCAAGCAGGGTTGTGCCATAAGAATTGTCAATCGCACAAAGCCACTTGCCGTCAATTTTTCTGTAAACATAAGTCGCACGGCGTTCCATACTGTATTCGGAGGTGTCCTTGTTGTCTGCGTCAAGCAAAGTCTGCGACAGTACAAGAACGGTGTCGCCCGCTTCAATCATAAGCATTTTGCCTTGTGTAGGCTCAATGCTGTTTTTGAAATACTCTGCAATTTTAATGAATGCCCTTTTGATGTTCTCCTTGCCCTGAACCTCCATACCGGGTTTTACAACAAGAACCGCATCGTCCGTGTAAAAATTCATTAAATCGTCAAAGCGTTCTTCCTTGATAGCCTTGTCGGCTTGATTGATTAAATTTCTGATTTCTTCGTTCATAATATTATATCCTTTTTTTTAACACGTGAAGCTAGTTATTTTATGCGTTACCTTTGCGAACCCGACCAAAATTTAATGTTATGATGGGGAGTTTTGAGGGTACTGTTGATGTTGGAACAATACTGCTCAATATTTTTCATTTAAAATATTCCCTAAATAATTCTTGATATAGTTTTTGTATACATTAACTTCAAGTTCCAATTGTTTAACATATCTGATATAGTCTTCGGGTAAGTTTGTGATTTCAAATAAATCATTCGGGTCAAAATGAGAACTGAGGTGTCGCCATACCTGACGGATAACATATTCAAGCCCCATATAAGTTTCAACATCATAATGTGTGACGTGCCTTAACTGATCAAGAAATTCATCAACGCTTTTCTCTTTAAAGGTAGCTCTCTCGTGAAGATAATACATAAAGCTGTTGTTTCGTGCGTTTATGTTGTCTTCAATAATACTTTGACCGTTTATTATTCTTTCAAAGTAATCACAAAACCATTCTTCAAAATCCATATCGGTTAGATTAGGCGGAGCATTTTCGTCCATATCATGGTCAATTACAGCGATTTTACCGTTATTTTCACTGCCGTCGATAATCAATTCATATGACATAGTACAGCCTATGGATAATATTTAGGGGTGTTATTTTTAAAACTTTTGGCTTTGTTATCGGAAGAATCAAGGATATACTCCCTAATTGACGAACGTTACAGATTAAGACATTCATCATCTAACAGGCGTTCTGAAGCATTTTCGTATTCTTCGCAGATTTTCTCCCATTCTTCTCTTATCGAATATGGGTCGTAATCGGGATTGTCACTGTTGAAACGTTGGTCGATAAAGGCTTTTTTGCAGCCGAATTGTTTAAGGGACGGATTACGCTTTCTCAGCATTTCAAGCGAGTAAATGCCGTAGGCGGGACCCGCACCGCCGTTGCCTACTTCCGTTAGATACTTAACGAAACCCTCGGGGAGTTTGATGTTGTATTCCTTTTCAAACTGCCTGACCTCTTTAATAGTTGCAGTTGGGTTAAGCTCGTACTTGTGATAATTTGCCCCGAAAGCTCTGCACTTTGGGTCGGCTTCTTTTGCAAGCTTTATCAGTTCCTTTGCCTTTTCGGGGAATGATATTTCGCTGTTGTTTTTATGAAATATTTTAGTCATATAATCCACCTTTTAAATATCCTCAATAGTTATATGATATTTCATTTTACTGTTTGGTCTTATTTTCATTTCAACAGCTTTAATGATTTTTTCACAGGCTTTTGAATCACTGCTGCTGAACCAAAATATAATGTTATCGCTTAATTGACATTCGCAGTCTGTTGATTCAAGTTCCAAATCGGGAATGTTTTTAATCAGATAATCAACAATATCGTCAACTTGCAATTCGTAATCGGGGTCTAAATCATAATTGCCCCAATCGTAAAATAAGCATTTAATCATAGGATATTACTTCCTCATTATAATTAATTCGTCACAATCGGGGGAGGTATTAAGTTCGTTAAAATTATCTATGTGCCAATTGCAAGGTATAATTAATTATATACCCTGCAAACATAGTGTTTTTAAAAATTACTTATTGGTTGCCTTGATAAACTCATTAAGCTTTTCAAGTGCTTTTCCGCTGTCGATAGTTTCCTCGGCTTCCTTAACAGCCGCCGCAAAATCAATTCCCTTTGCAATGTGCAAGCCTGCCGCAACGTTAAGCACTACTGCATTTCTCTTTGCACCCTTAACTCCGCTGAGAATATCCTTTGTAATCTGTGCGTTTTCCTCGGGAGTACTGCCCACAAGCTCAGACTTGTCGCAAAGCTCAAATCCGTAATCTCTCGGGTCAAGTTCGTATGTCTTGAAATCGCCGTTGTTAATCTCGCAGACAAGCGTCTTTGCACTTGCGGAAATCTCATCAAGTCCGTCCGTGCCGAATACAACCATACCTTTTGTGACACCCAGCTTGTAAAGTACTTTTGCCATAGGCTCAACCAAATCCGCACTGTAAACACCCATAACCTGCATAGTCGCATTAGCCGGATTTGTAAGAGGTCCTAAAATATTGAATACCGTGCGGATAGCAAGCTCCTTTCTTACAGGACCTACATACTTCATAGCCGAATGGTATGTCTGTGCAAACAGGAAACAAATGCCCACTTCATCAAGAACTTTCTCGTTCTTTTCGGGGTCAATTCTAATATTAACGCCCAGTGCTTCAAGAACATCTGCCGCACCGCTCTTGCTTGATGCTGCACGGTTGCCGTGTTTTGCAACATTCACACCGGCAGCGGCAAGGATAATCGAAGATGTGGTGGAGATGTTGAAAGAATTTGAACGGTCGCCTCCTGTGCCGACAATCTCCAGAAGTTCCTTATTGCTGTTAAGCTGAGCTGCGTGTTTTCTCATACCCTTTGCAGATGCCACAATCTCATCTATAGTTTCGCCTTTCATTGAAAGTGCAACCAGATATGCCGCTGTCTGAACCTGTGACGTCTGACCGCTCATAATTTCGTCCATAACCTGTTCAACAACCTCGGGGGAGAGGTCTTTTTTGTTTGAAAGGTCGATAATAGCTTCTTTAATCATTTTGATGTTACCTCCAAAAAGTTTCTAATTATTGTGTCACCGTCGGGTGTGAGAATCGACTCGGGGTGAAACTGCAATCCGTAAACGGGATAGTCTTTGTGACGTACCGCCATAATCTCGCCGTCATCGGCAACGGCTATAATCTTCAAGTCCTTGGGGAAATTTTCTTCTCTCGCCGATAATGAATGATATCTCGCAACCTGCACATGCTCGGGAAGTGTATCGAAAATCGGGTCTTTCTCAATTTTCACAATTGAAGACTTTCCGTGAAAAAGCTTTTTCGCATATGAAACAGTTGCTCCGAATGCTTCACAAATAGATTGATGTCCCAAACATACTCCCAGAATCGGAAACTTGTTGTAAAGCTTTCCGGCAGCCTCGATACAAACTCCTGCATCACAGGGCTTTCCGGGACCCGGAGAAAGAATAATGTGAGAGGGATTGAGTGCTTCGATTTCCTCCACTGTCATAGCATCGTTTCTGATAACCTTTATATCGGGATTAATCGCACCGATTGCCTGATACAAATTATATGAAAAGCTGTCGTAATTGTCAATCAGTAAAATCATTTCGCTGCCTCCTCCAATGCCGTAACTACTGCCTTAGCCTTGTTTATGCACTCCTGATACTCCTTTTCGGGAACGGAATCCGCAACTATGCCCGCACCCGAACGGACGAAAACTCTGCCGTTTTTCTTGAATGCAAGACGTATTGCAATACAGGTGTCCATATCGCCGTTGAAGGCAAGATAACCGATAGCACCACCATAAATACTGCGTTTGTTGTTTTCGCTTTCGCTGATGATTTCGCAGGCTTTAAGCTTCGGTGCACCCGAAAGAGTACCGGCGAAAGAGTACCGGCAGGGAGAACCGCACTGATAGCTTCCAGACCGTCGCAGTCCTCACGGAGTTCGCCGCTTACGGCAGAACCGATGTGCATAACGTGCGAATAGCGTTCAATGTTCATATATTTGTCAACCTTGACTGTACCGAATTTCGATATTTTACCCAAATCGTTTCTGCCTAAGTCAACAAGCATATTATGCTCGGCAAGCTCCTTTTCGTCTGCAAGGAGTTCTTTTTCGAGAGCAATATCTTCCTCGGGTGTTTTACCTCTAGGACGTGTGCCTGCAAGCGGATAAGTCGTAACTATATTGTTTTCAAGCTTTACAAGAGTTTCGGGGGACGCACCTGCAATCTCTACATCGTCACTCGAAAAATAGAACATATACGGTGACGGATTT
>CADCHW010000066.1 GCA_902801245.1 uncultured Ruminococcus sp. | reverse complement strand
TTTTTCAAAATCCCAAATTACTTCGTTATCGTAACAGAACATCAGTAAACAAGGGATTTTTTGAAAAATAAACCAACACTATGCAAACAGGGATTTTTTTGTATTATTATTACATAAAAATAAAATGCACGGCAGAAACAACTCCTTACCGTGCACCTTATTGATTGCATTTTTTCAAATTAAAGTAAGACCAGACCTGTAAGCCGAGTTCTGTTTTAAACAGTCATCTATCTTGGCAGCCCGTTACCGAACTGCTCACTGCCACCTCCATAGGACACGCCGGGCAAGCGTATTGTCCATCCACGGTGTTGCTCCGAATAGGGTTTACATGTCCACAAGCTCTCACTTGTGACGGTGAGCTCTTACCTCGCCTTTCCACCCTTACCGAAAAATCGGCGGTATATCTCTGTTGCACTTTCCCTAGGGTCACCCCCGGCGGCCGTTAGCCGTTATTCTGCCCTGCGGAGCTCGGACTTTCCTCGCATACAGCCTTTCGGTTCTGTACCCGCAACTGTTCGGTCTGCTCAGTCTAAAATTATTGTATTCCATATTTCTTCAAAAGTCAATAGCTAAACCGAAATTTCATTTACAAAACAATTTTATTCGCAATTTAGACGTACGGGTATGTCAATCCGAAACCTCTTTGATACAATATTTCGGAAGAATATTCGTAATAATCGTCAAGCTTGGGAATATCTACAGGCAATTTGCCCGTAAGTGAATCCGTTTGTGAAAATGCAAGGTACACCGCACCGGGAATACTCGCTCCGTAACTTTCGAGGTCGCCGTCGGAAATTCTCGAATCCTCGCTTGTACCCTTTGACGACCACGCAATCAGAATACTGTCAGCATTTTGATATCTTGCTGCGTCGTAAGGTAAATCACAGCTGATAAGCGTAAACTTTGCACCGCACTCGTGAGCATAATCAATCAATGTATCGATAGTTGAACTGTCGCCGCCGTAACCCGAGTAGGGGTTCATCTCCTCCGCAAAACCGACCTCCGACAATGCAATGACGTTTTCTGAACCGTCAATCTCGGCTTCGAGTTCATCTATTCCGACATCTCGGCTGATAACGGTAATGTTATCGTTAGATATTTTTCCGTCATCTTTTAATTTTTGAAGAGCATATTCGACAATATTATTTTCATCGGAATATGATGTGACAATTACTGTTTTACCGTTTTTAACAGGTAAAACGTTATTATCATTCTTTACGAGTGTGACGGATTTTTTTGCAATCTCCCATTCTTTATTACGATTATCCGCCGAGCCGACTTGTACTTTTGCATTTTCTGTCTTTGCTGTAACATCAACGTTATAGGTATCGAGAAGACCTCTCTTTTGTTTAAGCTTTAAAATTCTGAGAACGGAGCTGTCAATGCTTTCCATAGAGATTGTACCGTTGTCGGCAAGCTCGGCGATATCGGAAATATATTGTGAAAGTTCTTCAAAATCTTCTGCGGAGTAGGTATCCATAGGCATAAGGAGAATATCAACACCTGCATTGAATGCAAGCCGTGCGGAATCGAGCCTGTCAAAATTTTCGGCTATAGCGTCCATTTGCATTGCGTCTGTGATGACAACTCCGTCATAGTTCATATCTGTTCGGAGGATATCGTTTATAATTGTTTTTGACAATGTGGCAGGAAGAGTAATTTCCTCACCTGTACCGATTGAGGTATACGTTTCAGTTTCGATATTTGGAAACTGAATATGTGCCGTCATAATCATATCGGAGTTCAAATCCGCACACTTTTGAAAAGGCACTAGGTCGCTTGATTTAAGTTCGTCATAGTTTTTGTAAATGCACGGCAAACCTGTATGACTGTCGGTGCTTGTGTCGCCGTGACCCGGAAAATGCTTCAAAGCCGCCGAAACTCCCTGTGATTGAATACCTTGCATAAAAGCACTGCCGAACTCTGCCGCAGTGTCTGCATTATCCGAGAAAGAACGAGTTCCGATAACGGGATTTGACGGATTGCTGTTGACATCGACAACCGGAGCAAAATCGACATTGAACCCGAGAGCCGACAGCTCCGAACCGATAACACTGCCACATTCTTTGGCATTTTCGGGGTCGCCCGTGGCGGCAAGAGCCATATTTCCGCAAAAGCTTGTCCCGAAATCTATTCGGGTAATGCTGCCGCCCTCTTGGTCAACTCCGATAAAAAGCTGAGGTCTGTTATCGGCTGCTGCGTTTGCGGTCTGCATATCGTTAATGAGTTTCACGGTTTGTTCCGCTGTGGAAATATTCTGAGCGAAAAGTATCACACCCGAAAAACCGTGTTTACAGAGGAGGTCGGAAATATCGCTGTTTATTTCTGTGACCGCTGCAAGCTCGCCGTTTTCGTTTGTAAAGTAACGGAAGGTCGGCATAAGCTTTTGGGCGATTTTCTCTTCGGTTGACATACCTGAAAGAATCTCGTCACATTTTGAATAATCGATTTCTTTCACGGGTTCGGCGATGTTTGTATCGATTGGAGTTTCGGAAGATGTTTTGGAAACTGTTTCGGTTTTATCGCTGCATGCTGTGATTGTTGTTAATATTAATATTGCTGAAAGTAAAGTTGATATAATTTTTTTAATTCTCATAAAATTCACCCCAAATATTATACCACACATTTCCCCCAAAAACAAGGCGGACAACAGCGGGCAACGCCCGCTGGAAACACGTGAAGATAGTTTATTCTATCCATAACTTTTATTACCCGACCAAAAGTATTTGATGTAATTGTTATTGTATTAAATAAAGTTGGTCAAAAACTACCGCATAAAAATAACTATTGGTCGGGTTCGTAAAGTACAGTCACAAACAAACTATCTTCACGTGTTAAAGAAATTCGAGCGTGAGCAGATTAAAAATAACGGTTGAGTTTGGATTTTGGGGTTGGTTTATTACAAAGGAAGATAAAAGCTTTCAACCGTATTTTATTTTTGCTCACGCTTGAATTTATTTGGGTATTTCAAATGTTAGTTAATAAGCATATAATCAAAATCACAGAATACAATAACCGCTCTACAAAAGGAACACTAAAAATCTTTCTGTTATTGTTGATTATAGAATTGTAATATTTTGAGTTTGTTGATATCACTCCTGACGTAATAGCGGTTATATGTATTCTGCTTTGTTATTTTTAAGTGCCTTATTTATGCTGTTAGTGTAAACTTTGGGTATTTTTGCATAAACATTATTGTAATAATAACAGAGCGATTTTTAGTCAAAATTTTTTGGGGTTCTGCGGCTCTTCGATAATTTGAAATTAAAAATTTAAAAAACTGCTCAAAGAGCCGCTTATAGAGTGGGACAATATAATATTGGAATAATCTTATTGTGAATTTTTCCTCCGCACCTCCCGGAAATCGAGAGGTACGGCATTTTGTATTGATATATGTAAAAAGTGAAATAATCAATTTTATACTCGGGTAAATCCCTTACACTTTTATAGACAACTTTTAGAGTAATTTGGTTTTATGTTTTTTGAAAATTTTTCAAATTTTTTTCATTTTTTTCTCTTCAGTTTGGTTTTATGTTTTTTTAAATTTTTTAAGTTTTTTTGAAAAAAAATTACACCTATCGGATTTGATAGGTGTAATAAATTGATTATTTAATTTTTTATGGGTCGTAGGCTACGAATATCATTTCTCCGCCGCCGTCCCATGTTTCTTCAATGTTGTCCCATGTGGGGTTGTTTTTGGGGTAGTATATGGTTAATTCAAGGTCATCAAATGCAACATAATTATTACCATCACGTAAATTTGGAAGGTCACCTTTGAAATATATGCTTTTTAAATTTTCACATTCAGAAAAAACTCTGCCTTCTATATATTTTACACTATCAGGAATTGTTACTTCAGTTAAAGGTATACACTTGTAAAAAGCACTGTTTCCAATAAACTCTACACCGTTCAGAATTGTTATTTCTTTTAAATTAGTACAATCAGCAAAAGAATAACTTTCTATTCTAGTTACACTTTCCGGAATGTTTATTTCTGTTAAATTTTTACAACCTTCAAATGCACTCTCTCCTATTTCAGTTATGCTGTTCGGAATTTCTATTTTTGTTAAATTTGCACAGCCCATTAAATGCACTATACCCTATTTCGGTTATGCTGTTCGGAATTTCTATTTTTGTTAAATTTGCACAGCCATTAAATGCACTATACCCTATTTCGGTTACACCTTTCGGAATAGCTATTTCTTTTAAGTTAGTACAACCACTAAATGCACTGTTTCCTATTTCAGTTACACTTTCCGGAATTATTATTTCCTTTAAATTTTTACAACCACTAAATACACCATCTCCTATTTTGGTTACACCATATTCTATTTCTACACAACTAATAACATTCAAGTACCCACTCCATGGAGCAATATAAGCATAACCATAAGTATAATCATAACTATAATCATCATAATAACTCATTGCTCCATTTCCACAAATATACAAATAACCATTTTCATAAAGTTCCCAACGAACACGAGCTCCACAACTACCACTCGCAATTAAATTTGAAACTGATGTATCCGAATAAGAAGATATATTGTTTTCCTTAACCGTATCAGATTCTTTATTAAAATTAGCAACAGTATCAGGTTCCTTATTCGCAAAAATAACACCTACCGCAACACACAGCCGTTATTATTTTTCCTGCCGCAGTTGCAAAAAAGCTTTTTTTATTTGAGGAACTTTCAGTGGTACTTTTTGATATTTTGGGTTTATCAATATCTTTTTCTATATTTTCTTTTGAATCTGAAACACTAACGGAGCTTTTTTGTTCCTTTTTATCAAACAATCTTATAAGTTCCGCAATACTTTTGCAGCGTTCTTTATAGTCCAAATTTAAAGCAGATTTTAAAGTTTCAACAATATTATCGGGTACATTATATTTACTGTTTAATTTATTAATCAACGGGAAATTTCCCTCGATAGTATCTGCCATATCCTTGCTCGGAGTTTCCCCTGTAAGAGCAAAATATATTGTCGCCGCCAAAGCATAAACATCTGTATACGAACCGTCTTGAACGTTAAAAGAACGCTGTTCAATAGGAGAATACCCCGGTGAAAAGCTTATTCCCATTGTGGAAAGTGTTCCTGTTTCAACCGAGCGTGCAAGACCGAAATCAATCAAAATAAATTCTTCTTCATCATCGGAAATATTTTTTATCATAATATTCTGAGGTTTGATATCTCTGTGAATAATTCCCTTTTTATGCAGCTTTTCAAGACTTTTCATAAGCGGCTTTAACTGTTGGTAAAGCTCGCCCCAACTGTAGCAGCCTTTTTCAAGAACTCTTTCGTCAAGAGTTACACCGTCAATAAATTCGGTTATTATGTACGCTGTATTATTTTCAGAAAACCAATCGTAAACCTTGACAATATTATTAAGACTTTCCGCTTCAGAAAGACTTACGCACTCCTTTTTCGTTTTACGCATAATGTTATCAAGAGAAAAATCTCTGCCGTATGTAACCTTTAACGGTTGGGGATTATCTATATCGTTTACGTTTCTTTTGAAAAGTCCGTGGTAAAAGGTTTCCTTAACCAGAATCTTCTTTTCAAGCTTCAAGTCAAAACCGACATACGTAATTCCAAAACCGCCGCTGCCGATACTTTCACCTACAATGTATCTTCCGTCGCCGATAAGCGTTCCGGCAGGCAACTCATAGCTTTGCGAATAGTGAACGCTGTGCCGTTTACCGCACTCGGCACAGAACTCTCCGGCATTGCTGTCTACTTTTGCAAAACAGTGATAACAATATGAGTTTCTGTTTTCAGACAAAATATCACCTACTTTTCTTATAATATTTTCATAATGTTATTTTAACACTTTTTTACATATTTTTCAACTGCTTTTTTGAAAAATATAATACTTTAAGAAAGCAGATTTTGAATAATCTGCTTTCTTTTTTGAATTATTTTCTTGTAATTTAATAAAGTCTTACTTCGGTAATGTGATATTCACCGCCGGTATTTATTAGAATTGCGGTTCTGTCGCCTTGTGTGCCGGAATAATGAATCCACATCTCACTATCGTTATACTCTGCTTTTGTAATATTTGCATTGATACTTACTTTGTTATCAACAGTCGAAACAGACAAATGCAAATAATTATCACCGTCAATATAAGAGCCATATTCTGTTTCAGTGGAAAATAACGACGAACTGAAAATATCATAATTCGAAAAAGAAGCTAACAGACTATTCATTTCCTTTGCACTTAAAATAATTCTTTTATTACTGTCTTCTCCGTTATAGGTAAAACCTCTGTTATTATTGACTCTAATATCTTCCGCAAAGTAATTGAGAACTATCATAACATTACTGTCATCTACCTTGTCATTGCAGTATTGATTATCAATCCAACTTAAAACAAGCTCTAACTGCTCTCTGTTCAAGCCGCCACGAATTACATCTGAATAATCACCTTTATATTCAACACTGCCTTCCAATTTCTCCTCTTCCGGCTCGCTGGGGACTTGCTCCTCTTGCTGTCGGGAATTGTTGTTATTTTCGCTAGGAGATGTATGAGTTGTATTATCCTGCTGCTGCGGAACTACAACGGTAGTTGTACTTTGAGATTGAGTTTGTGCTGACGAAGTACTCCTTGAAATCATTGAATACTTATCGGTATCACCGTCCGTGTTGCTGTTCTGGTTTGAGCTTGCGGATTCTTCACTTGAAACAGTCGGCTCGGGCTGTGGTTCGGGCTTAAGACTGTTGTCGGTGTCAACATTATCATCAATAACCTCAATCTTAGTTATTCTGTACTTTTTGTCATCATCTGCAGTGAGAATAGCTCTCTTTTTCATTCTGGAATCAACGCTGTCGCTGTACAATTCACTGTAGAAAGTAACTTTCATTTCTATATCATTGTAATTTGCATTTTCAATTACAGCATTTGCCTGTGTGCTGTTCTTGGTAACATCAAGAGTAATGATATCACTGCCGCCGTCAATAACCACATACTCACCGTTACCGATATTATAATTCTCCTGTGTAATCTCGTAATCTTTGAAAGAAGCAAGAATACTGTTCACTTCGTCAACCTTAAAATCGGGATAAAAATAATTATTGGTAGGTGAAGTAAAACCCTTTTCACTACCCCTGTCGATAATATCCGAACAGAACATATTAATATAATCATTAACGCTCGTATTGTCGGTGTTTGCGTCGTAATTATCCGGAAGACGGGCAAGAACAAATTCAAGCTGTTCCTTTGTCAAATTGCCTGCAACCAACTCCTGATATTTGTCTTTCGGTACAACCACACTTCCGGCATCGGGGAGATTATCGATATCTGCATCGTAAACACGTGACGTGCTTTTATCGGAATCTCTCTGAAATTTGCTGGTTGTGTCATCGGCGGAACTTCTTTTAGGTTTTCCGAAACCGTTTATAACGGCAGCACCAGCAACTGTTCCACCTACTACAACTGCCGCAAGAACCGCCGCCGTTATCTTTCCGGTGAGAGTTCCGAGAAACGCATGCAAACCCACCTGATGTACTGTTGCTGCTGTGCCTGCCGCTGCGTTCACACCTGCTTGTTCGGCTGCTTGTTCAACTGTTTGCTGTGCCGTTGAGCGAGCGGCTTCCGCTGCTGTTTCCTGTGCAGCGTTGTTTGCGGTTTCGTTTGAACCACTCCCCGGGTCACTGTTGTTTTTGTCGCTGTTGTTTGCTGAATGTCTGTCCATAGCCATTTTTCCGAGGTTCTGAGTTTCGGGAAGAGCTTTTTCTGCTCGGAGCAAGTAAAGGAAGAACGGAATCGGAGAAACTGTGTAAAGCTGATAGCCTTTCTCTTTGAGAGCTTCCATTTTCTTTCTGAGAGCATTTCTGCCGTAGTAAAGCCTTGATTTAACCGTGTTTTCCGAACAACCCATACTGTCGGCAATAGCTCGTATACTCTGACCGTCAAAGTGATACATCATCACACACATACGCTGTTCGTCGGAAAGCGTGTCCACCATTTCTCTTACAAGAAGCTTGATTTCTTCTTTAGAGTATGCCTGTTCCGGCTGATACGTTTCATTGTCGTCCTGAATCTCATAAATAAACGATTGACCGTTATTATCCTCACCCCCGACAGCAGAAAAGACAAGCGGCTTTTTCTTTTTCAGAAAATTCAATGCCGTATTAGCAACTATGCAGCCAAGCCATGAATTGAACTTTTCGGGTTCGTGAAGCATACCCATATTGAGTTGAGCCTTAAGATAGGAATCCTGAACGATATCCTCGGCATCCTGTTCGTTTTTAACGTATTTCATTGCCAGATAATACATATTGTAGTATGTACTGTCATACAAAAACGCAAAGCTTTCCGAATCTCCCTGCATTGCATTCCGTACTGCTGTATTAAAATCCATAAAATTACATCTCCTTATATAAAAATAACATATGTGTTATAAAAAAAGTAAATTAATCCTATTTTATAATCTATATCTATTTTACTATATTTCTTGAAAAAATAACAGGGATTTTTAAAAATTTTTCAAATTTTTTGAATATTTTTTATCCTGCATTATAAATAAAGAAAATCTCCCCGATTTAAACGGGGAGTAAATTTTTATAAATATTAAAAATCATCGTCAAGCTTTTCGTTAAGACTTTCCTCGACAGCGGAACGTTTAACCATTTTTCCGTTATAGAAAATATATTCGTCTGTACTGTCGGCTGCAAGCCGTGAAATCTCTTCGGCGTCTTCTTTTTTAATATGTTGTTTTGCAGCGGCTTTCTCGGGTTCGTCATCATTCTTTTTTGATTCATCAAGTATTTCTATCATTGAATCATATACATAGAAAGTTATTATAAACTGAACCGTTGACGGCATAATAAACGCTGCTATAATTCCGCAGACTATAAGAATAAGCAGTAATTTATTTAAAATAACCGAAATTGTAAATATAACCGCACCCAGAATAATCAACGCAAAAGTTGCCATAAAATTATTTTTAAGTTCGCCGAATGAAAATAGCATACAGTTTCTGTAAATGTTTTTCATATTGATATTCATAGTAACCGTCATTATATTCAGATAGTATGAAGCAAAAAGCATTAACAGCGAGATTAAAGCCGTTATAACAAGCGGTACCCAGAACAGCGAATTAGTCTTTGTACCGTTGTAATATAAGACTATCGAAGCATAGCTTACCGCAGATAAAAAGTAAAAGAAAATACCGTGAACGAGGAATTTCAGCCAATTTTCTTTAATGCCTTTTGCAAATGTTTTAAACGGAGAAAAATCTTTATCTGTATAAATATATCTGACAACAGAAGTTACTCCCGACATACCTATATTTAAAAATACAACCGCACCCAATGCAGCAACGATATTCAATCCGCCGCATAAAACATATGTTAAATATACATAAGCTGCCGATATTATAAAAAACACAAAAAAGAAAATGTTTGACAGCAAAATATATTTAAATTTTGAAAAATATAAATTAAAGAATTTAACCGTTTGCATTTTCTTATCGAGATTACTTTCGGGATTAATTTGATATCCTGCCACAATGTCCTCCCTTAATACTTCTTTATTTTTTCTTCTTTAATCTTTCTAGCGGGCAACTACCTCAGCATTTCCAAAAGCATTTTTACCTATATTTGTAAGATTATGAGGAACTGAAACAACTTTCAAATTATCGCAGTCCGAAAAAGCATTATCACCAATTTCCGTAACACTGTCGGGAATAAAAACCACTTTCAAGACTTTCACAGCCGAAAAAGGCAAGCCAACCTATAGATTTTATACCGTTATGAAATTCTATCGTTTTAAGCTTTTTACATCTCTCAAATGCACGATTGAATATTCGTTCAACACTTTCGGGTATAATAATCTTTTCAAGGTTCTCACAGTCAAGAAAACACTCATTTCCGATAACCTTAACATCGTCCGGTATTTGAACCGATTGAAGATTCACACATTTATTGAACAGACCCGAAATATAACCGTCTTTTAAATTGAGAAGTTTAAAGAAAATAAACCACCGACAAGATAGTAAAGTCCTGTATCAATCAGAGATGCGAATATCATAATCATAATCATATATGCACAATTCAGGGTCATTTCTCCAAGCTTGATTTTCAAATTAACTCCGTCGGAAGTACCCTTTCCGAACATCGAAAATAACATCGACACCGAAAAATCTATACAATACTGCGACGAATAAACAAGTGCCAATGAGGAAATAAACGCACCTAAAAGTATAACTGTTATGTAATAGCCAAGACCTTTCAAGCCGTAATTCACACAAAGAAAACCCGAGGATATTCCGTACTCAAAACCACGGAAAAACATCACAGTCGGAATAAAAAATATCCCCAGAGGTGAAAGCGATGAAAAGTACAGCACCGCCATAAACACAAGCGAAACGGTGAACGAGTTCATAAATGTTTTGGCTGGAGTTTGGCTGATTCCGAGATTCATAAATTTTGAAAAAACAGAGTCTATTTTATTCAACAATTCAGGGCTTGCCATACCTGCTTTAACCGCACCGAAAATCATACCCGAAAACAGAATTACTATAAAAAGGGTAAGCATTCCGTATCTTTGAAAATAACATTTAAGATTTGCTTTAAACGGCGAATAACGCTTGTATTTTCGGCGGATTTTCGGCTGCGGCACGGCAATTATAAAACTTTTCATTGTACAACGTCCTCTCCTAAATAAGTCTTATAGGAAATTTTATGCTGTACAAGTCTGTATTATGTATATTTTTTATTTGGAAAGCTCGTCCGCACGTTTTGTGCAAGCGTCCATAGCTTCAATCACGGAGTTATAGAAATCCTTTTCGTCAAGTTTTTCAAGGGCTTTCAAGGTTGTACCGCCCGGAGATGAAACCTTTTTAATAAGAACATCGGGAGTATCGCCCGAATTTTCGAGCATTTCGGCACTGCCCTTAAGAGTTGCACAAACCAGCTTCAAAGCCGCCTCGTAGGCAATTCCCTCTTTCTCGGCATAGTCAACCATAGCTTTTGCAAAAAGGTAAATGTAGGCAGGACTGCTGCCGTTTACCGCAATTACACTGTTCATCTGTGATTCGTCGAGTATCTCCACAACACCGCCGTTTGCGAACATATCGTAAACATACTTGAAATCTTCATCGGAGATATTTCTCCTGCTTACAGCCGTTGCACCCACGCCCAGCAAAAGCGGAGTATTCGGCATAACTCTAACCATAGGACATTCGCACTCAACAGCCTTTGCAATATAATCTGTTGAAATACCTGCGGCAATAGTAACGATAACCTTGTTCGGGTTTACAGCTTCTTTGATACTCTCCAAAACCTCTGCATAATTCTGCGGCTTAACAGCGAGAACAGTAATGTCACTGACTTCAACAACATTTTTTGCGGAGGTTGTAGTTGACACACCTTTCTTTGACATAATGTCGAGCTTATCGGTTATCACATCAAACACAGTAATGCTGTCGGCGGAAGTCGGGTCATTTCTAAGAATACCGTCAATGATAGCAGTAGCCATATTGCCTGCACCGATAAAACCAATCTTTTTCATTTTAAATCACCATTTTCTTAAAATATTTTTTCTGAATTTATATTTATAAAGTATTATCAGATTATCCAAAGCCTTATCATACATAAGACATCCAATATTTCCCATAATCAGAAATACTTGGGGTAAATAAACATCACCTATAGCAAAGCTATCCTTCGGAACACCAAGCATATATATTGTAATAACAAAATATATTATACAGGATATATTAATAAAAATCAACTTAGCGATTAATTTTGCAGTATTGTTTTTAAGAAACTTTTTACGACTTTGCTCCACAAGCTTTTTGTATATAGGATAATACCCGACAACCGTTATAAAAATAACGGCAGCGTCCTTATCGGGAATCAACAGCAAAACGAGAATAGAAGCCGCTGCATATACACTTGTCGCATATCCGATGTCGATTTCTTCCGCTACAAGAGCAATACACACTCCCGAGATAAGAGCACACGTATAAACCGCAACCGGAACAAGCTGTCCCAAAAACATACATACAAGTGCAAGTGCCGTCATAATTCCGCAGAAAGCTATTTTAAAACTATGCTTCACTTAGCACAACTCCTTAAATCATCAATTCGCTTACCTTTCTATTTTACTACAAATTTTGCTGTTTATAATTAACAGTATGTAAATTTTTGTTTACAAGGAAACCGCATTATTCCTAGTTTTTTCAAAATTTGTAGGCAACGAGTATCCTATCGTAAAAAATTATTAACAATTTTGCAAAAGAAAGAGCCGCCCTCAAAGCGTTTCTAACTTTACAATTTGACAATATATCAACATTCCTTAAAAATATCACGATGAAGAATAAAAAATTTTGTAAGAAATTTCTTTTTTTGCAAAATCGTATTGACAAAACAAATTTAATTTGATACAATCTAATTGTACACCATACAAAACAATTAAAAATTTATTTGATACATTTATCCATACAATTTATGTCATACTATTACAAGGAGGTTTTGATTTATGTCAATCTACGATTACAAAGTCAAAAAGAGAAAAAATCCCTGTTTGCATAGTGTTGGTTTATTTTTCAAAAAATCCCTTGTTTACTGATGTTCTGTTACGATAACGAAGTAATTTGGGATTTTGAAAA
>CADCHW010000065.1 GCA_902801245.1 uncultured Ruminococcus sp. | reverse complement strand
ATTAATGCTGTTCATATTTACACAATGAACAAACCCGAAGTGGCTAAGGCTATTATGGATAATATATCGTATATAATTAGGTAAGTTGATAATATGTCGGATTTTACGGTAGAGTTGAAAATTGCCGAAAAAGGCGAGGTTAAAACAGTTCGTGACGAAGCTGTTCGTTACCTCGGATATAAAAAGGTTACCCCCGATGAAAATATTTTAAATCTTATCGGGGAATGTGAAACGGAGCTTTTGAATGCGGTGCAGGCTCGTGTCTGCTATGCGAGAACAGATATTAAATTCCTCGGTGAGAATGTTGTTGATATCGGTTTCGGTGAAGTTCACAGCAAAAATCTGTACAAACATTTGCAGGGCTGTCACGGTGTTATTCTGTTCGCTGCAACTATCGGTATCGGTGTTGACAGACTGATTGCAAAGTACAACAGAATAAAGCCTGTCAAGGGTGTGATTTTAGATGCCCTCGGCTCTTCTGCGATTGAATATTGGTGCGATGTGGCGGAGCTGAAAATCACTGCCGATGAAGAGAAACATTGTTCAAGGTTCAGTGCAGGCTACGGCGACTTTTCGCTTGAACATCAGAGGGATTTTGTGAGATGTCTTGACGTTATGAGAAAACTCGGGATTACACTTTCGGATTCTCTTCTGATGACACCGACCAAATCGGTAACTGCGGTTATCGGTCTGGGCGGAAATGCCCGAACCTGCGGAAACAAGTGTATGAGCTGTAATAACAGGAATTGTATTTATAGGGAATGATTCAATGAATATTTTAGAAAAAATAAAAAACTCAATAACCTATTTTGACGGCGGTATGGGTACTATGCTTCAGGAAAGAGGTCTTGCCCCCGGCGAGCTTCCCGAACTCTGGAATATCTCTCACCGTGATGTTATAATCGATATTCACCGCCAATATTACGCAAGCGGCTGCAACATTCTGAAAGCGAACACTTTCGGAGCAAACCGTCTTAAATTTCCTAATCTTGAAGAGATTATAACCGCCGCAATTGACAACGCAAAAGAAGCCCGTTCTGAGTTTGACGGCGACAGATATATTGCCTATGACATAGGCTCTCTGGGTAAAATGCTCAAACCCTTGGGCGACCTCGATTTTGAAGACGCTGTTTCGCTTTTTGCTGACGGTATAAAGATAGCCGTAAAATGCGGAGTTGATTTGATTCTGATTGAAACAATGAACGATTCCTACGAAACTAAAGCGGCTGTTCTTGCGGCAAAGGAAAACAGCGACCTGCCGATTTTCGTAACGTGTGTATATGACGAAAACGCAAAGCTTATGACGGGTGCAGACCCTGCGGCTATGGTTGCAATGCTTGAGGGTTTGGGTGTTGACGCAGTAGGTATGAACTGTTCGCTGGGACCCGAACAAATGGTCAAGATTGTTCCGAAAATCGTAAGTGAAGCGAGTATTCCCGTGATTGTAAACCCGAATGCAGGTTTGCCGAAAAGTGTAAACGGTAAAACGGTTTATGATGTAGACGCAGAAATGTTTTCAAATATAATGGTTGACATAGTAAACGAGGGTGCAGCCATTATAGGCGGCTGCTGCGGAACTACCCCCGAGTTCATCAGAAAGACTGTTGAAAAAACAAAGGATTTGCCGTTTAAGCTTCCCGAAAAGAAAAATCACACGGTTGTTTCGTCTTATACTCACGCTGTGAAAATAGGACACGTTCCAATTCTGATTGGCGAGAGAATCAACCCTACGGGTAAATCAAAATTCAAAGAAGCTCTTCGTGAAAACAATCTTGACTATATACTGAACGAGGGAATAACTCAGCAGGACGCAGGAGCTGATATTCTCGACGTTAATGTCGGTCTGCCCGAAATTGACGAGGTTCAGATGATGATTAATGTCGTGACTGAATTGCAGGCTGTCAGCGATTTGCCGTTGCAGCTCGACACGGTAGACCCTGTCGCTATGGAAAAATCTATGCGAATTTATAACGGTAAACCTCTTGTGAACTCCGTAAACGGCAAGCCCGAAAGTATGAATGCGATTTTTCCGCTTGTGAAAAAATACGGCGGTGTGGTTATAGCTTTGACTATCGGTAAAAAGGGTATTCCCGAAACGGCAGAGGGCAGATACGAAATTGCAAAGAATATCATCGAAGAAGCCGAACGCTACGGCATTGACCGCTGTCAGATTGTGGTTGACCCTCTTGCAATGACGATTTCTTCCGACACAACCAGTGCAAACGTCACACTTGACAGTATTAAAATTATTGAGGAAAGACTTGGTGTTCATACAAGTCTGGGTATATCTAATATTTCGTTCGGATTGCCTAACAGGGATTTTGTCACATCAACGTTCTTTGCAATAGCTATGCAGAACGGTCTTGACTGTGCGATTATGAATCCGTTCTCCTTTGAGATGATGAAGATTTATCACTGCTACAAGGCTCTTAAAAATATGGACGAAAACTGTGTGGAGTACATCAACTATGCGTCGGATATCACTGCACAAAGTGTGACAACAAATACCGCAAAGACTTCCGATAACTCAACAGATACCGCCGACCCACTGAAACACGCTATCATTAAAGGTCTTAAAGAAAAAGCCGGAGCTATTGCCGCACAGCTTGTGAAAGAGGTTGACCCGCTTGTCGTTGTGAATGAACAGATTATTCCTGCTCTTGATACAGTGGGTAAAGGATTTGAGGAAAAGACGGTGTTTCTCCCCCAGCTGCTTATGAGTGCGGACGCAGCAAAAGCGGCTTTTGAATCCGTTAAGGCAGCTTTGAGCAATACCGACCAGCCGAGTAAGGGTACGATTATCCTTGCTACCGTTAAGGGTGATATTCACGATATAGGGAAAAACATAGTAAAGGTGCTTTTGAGTAATTACGGTTTTGATGTAATTGATTTGGGTAAAGATGTACCGCCTGAAGCCGTGAGGGATTGTGCGGTTGAGAATAACATCAAGCTTGTCGGACTTAGTGCATTGATGACTACAACAGTACCGTCAATGGAGGAAACAATTAAGCTTCTCAGAGAAGCCGGACTTGATACTAAGGTTGTAGTTGGGGGTGCGGTGCTGACACAGGAGTATGCGGATATGATAGGTGCGGATTATTATGCGAAAGACGCTATGGAAACCGTGAGATATGCGGAAGAAATTTTCGGATAAAAGAAAGTTGTAAAGAGGCGAAGCTTGTTAAAGTTTGGTCAAGCTTTTCAAAGCTTGAGGGCGACGGAACACCCCAAGAAGCCGAGCCTTTGTCGCTGACGAAACCAACTTGCAAAGAAAAATAAACTACCCTCAGCGAAACTAAATAAACTATTCTTACAGAATAAAAATAAAAGCATATACAAAAACGTATCTATCCGTACAGAACAACAGAGGCAACAGCACAGCGAATTGCCGGTCTAAGAAAAAAAGTGGTAAATCTTAATGTTCGTTAGTATAATAACCGGTCTGTTTTCGGCGAACGTTGTCCGCCGAATTGCCGATAACAGAAAATAAAATTTCCCACTGAAAAATCAATAAAAAAGAGGAGCGATAAAAAGCTCCTCTTTTTAGTATAAATTATCTCAATCCCACGAATTAAAAACAACATTCCCGACAGAACTCGGATTCCAATACTCAACCTGACTTTGTTCAACCTCAGACAATTCATTCACAACATCATCAATCCAGCCGTTCAGAATATCGGCAGATACAATCTCATAGTTACCCAATAAATAACTTATATCATTATTATCCGTAAATACAATATCCCCAATATTAAGCTGCTGCGTAAAACCGATAATAGGATAATGTTTGTTCAGCAGAAGATAAATTGTTCCCGATGAAGTTTTAAACTCCGCACTGTAATAATTGCCGTCCGGATTGCTGTTTATGTGTATAAACTTCCATTGTGTGCAGTTGTCTATTGTATGACAGAGTGTCTTGAAAATCTTAAAATCCATCTCGGGAACGGGTGAATCTTTACAGTCGAAAAATCCCGTTATACCTTTTTTAAGTATCATATTTATACCTCATCATAAGCGTCGCCCAGATATTCAAAATCATCATCAAGCCAGAACGCTCCGTTTCCTTTATAGTCGTACAGGCATTGAACCAACTCCGTGAAACTGTTTGCAACTACAGCACATTCCCCTACAACACCGTGACAATCCCAAAAGCTGTCGTAACATCTTCCCAAACGCTCGGGAGATAGGTCAATCGTGATATAATTGCTGCTGTCCTTTGCGATAATATACCACTGTGAAGAAATATCCTCCTCGCACAATTCCCCGACAATAACGGGATTTGCCGGAACGACTTCCTCGGGCGGTACGATTTCAAAGGTATCTTTTGAGCTGTAGAAAATTATTCCACCGCAGGCTTTGTAAAATTCGGTTAAATCTTCGGGCAGTGTGATATCGGAATTTTCGAGAGGTATTCCGTTTGAGGATTGAACCGTACAATCGGGTGCGGATTTTATGAGATGCACTAAATCCTTGATGTTTATAGGTCTATGCTCCTTATTTATTTTCTGTATAAAATTATACCATTTGTCATCTTTGAGTTTTAACTCGGGAATTAGTTCGGAGTATCTTTCCCCGAAAACAAAATCTGTCAGAAAGTCATCAAATTCACCTAAGTTTCGATAAGCGTTTTCCGTACGGTCATCGTAAAAGTATAAATCGTAAAACAGATAAACGTTATGAGTTTGCAGGTTAATTGCCAATGTTTGGTATAATACCAGTCCTATGCAAAACCACTGTTCTTTACCGCCGTCAATTAACTCGGCTTTGTACTGCTCTTTCGGAATGCTCTCTGTTCCGAACAATACCGCAACACCGCAGCGGATACCGTTGCTTACATGCAGAAAATCCGCATATTCTGAGGGAATAATATTATCGGCAACTCTATCCGCACCGGAGTTGATTTCACCGAAAGTTATACTTGAGGGGTTTGTTTCAAGTGCCTGTTTGATTTTTTCAATGTAATCTTCAAGCTCTTTGTTCATAAATTCTCTCTTCTCAATTGAAATTCTGCAACACTTAAACCGTGGCTTTCAAAGCGTTAAATTCTTCAACAGTCATACCAAATAAATTGGCAATTAAATCAACTGTTATCTCGCCTGATGAGGGAATATTCTTTGCAATTTTTTTTGCTTGTTCGGCTATTCCTTCTGCACGACCTTCTTCACGCATTTCTTCACGTTCTTCTTCAAGAATCTCATCAATGTAAGCTCTAAGCTCTTTGTTCATATAATCTCTCTCCTTTGATTCGGAACTCTTAATCTCTTCCATTCTGGCTTTGAGATACTTGTTTATCATCAAAGCAGGGTTGGAACACTTAATATCGTGAATAATATCAAGTAATTCCTTTGAGGTGTTATCGTTTTCTTTCTTTTTATATGCGGTATTCAAATAGATAATGTGTGAACCGTCATTGAAAAGCTTATTTGATTTCGTTACCGTTCTTTCAATGTAGTAAACAGGTTCGTCGTCTTTCAAAACATCGTGTTCCGTAATGAAAACCACATATGTATCCAAAAGTTCTTCATAGTCTTGTCGATGACCTAAAGCTCTTGTGTCAATCATACTCGAATGATATCTCGCACGCTTGGGCGATGCCCCTTTGGAGCGTCTTTGAACTTCAATGTTGTAAAACTTTCCGTTTTCGTCTTTTGCCAATATGTCAAAAGTGACATTTCGTCCGTAGCCGTTTTTCTGTTCAATCTGTGTGTCAATTTTCTCCACAGTTATTTTGAACGGTAAAATCGCATTCAGTATGGCTTCGACACATTCCGGTCGGTTTGTAAAGAAGACCGACATCATCAAATCGTCCATAATACACATATTATCTATAATTTTGTAATGCCGTTCTTTTGTAGATTGGTTCATTGCCGACACTCCCTTTCCAAATTTGCTTAATATTATTATAATACAATTTTTTTTAAATTACAATATATTTTTGTGTTTTTCAGAAAAAGTCACCGATTAATCGATATCCTAAAGATTGCCGATTAACCGGTGATATATTAAATGCTATAGCTATAAATTAATTATTTTCGTTGTTATCAAGCTTTATGCCCAAATCATTAAGCTGCAATTCGTCAACCGCCGATGGTGCATTCGTCATAAGCTCGCTTGCATTCTGAACTTTCGGGAATGCAACAACATCTCTGAGTGTCGAAGCCTTAATCATCTGCATTACAAGTCTGTCAAGACCGATTCCCATACCACCGTGCGGCGGAGCACCGTACTTGAATGCGTCTGTCAGGAAGCCGAATTTCTTGTAAGCTTCCTCTTCGCTTAGTCCCAGCATACTGAACATTCTCTTCTGCAAGTCGGGGTTGGTGATTCTGATTGAACCCGATGAAAGCTCGATTCCGTTAAGAACCATATCGTAAGCTTTTGCGTAAACCTTGCTCTTGTCGCCCTCCAAGTGGTTGAGAGCTTCATCTGTCGGAGATGTAAACGGGTGGTGCATTGCAACCCATTCGCCCGAATCTTTGTCAAACTCAAAGAACGGGAATTCAACTACCCAAAGGAAATTAAAGCCGTCGCCGATAATGTCAAGCTTCTTTGCAACCTCTAAACGCAACGCACCTAAAATAGACATAACGTTAAGGTCGTTTGTGTCTGCAATGATGAAAACGATATCGCCGATTTCCGCACCTGCACGCTTAACAATAGCATTCATCTGTTCCTCGCTGATAAACTGTGAGAACTGAGATTCAACACCGTCTTCGTTGACTTTAAGCCAAGCCAGACCCTTTGCACCTATACCCTTTGCTGTTTCGGTAAGCTTTTTGATAGCCTTTTTGGAGTAGGTCTTCGAGCCGCCCTTAGCCGTAATGCCACGAACACTTCCGCCGCCCTCGACAGCCGACTTGAATACAACAAATTCGCTGTCCTTTACAACGTCCGTGAGGTCGAAAAGCTCCATACCGAAGCGTGTGTCGGGTTTGTCCGAACCGTATCGAGCCATAACCTCGTTGTAGGTATAGCGTGGGAACGGAGTGGGTATATCAATGTCAAGCGTCTTTTTGAACACGTACTTGATGAAGCCCTCGCCAAGCTCCAGAATGTCTTCCATATCAACAAATGACATTTCAATGTCAATCTGTGTGAACTCGGGCTGTCTGTCTGCTCTCAGGTCTTCGTCACGGAAACATCTCGCAATCTGCATATACTTGTCGAAGCCTGCAACCATACAAAGCTGTTTGTAAATCTGCGGTGATTGGGGTAGAGCGTAGAAGCTGCCCTTGTGGATTCTTGACGGAACAAGGAAATCTCTTGCACCCTCGGGAGTTGACTTAATGAGCATAGGAGTTTCAATCTCGATAAAACCCTTTTCGTCGAAGTAATCTCTTGTAGCTTTGGCAATCTTGTGGCGGAGAATGATGTTCTGCTGCAAGTCGGGTCTTCTCAAATCAAGATAACGGTATTGAAGTCTTGTAGCCTCGCCCGTGTTGCTGTTTTCGGTAATCTCGAAAGGCGGTGTTTCACTCTCGCCGAGAATGCGGAGTTCCGTAACCTTAACCTCGATATCGCCTGTAGGAATCTTATTGCTCTTTGCACTTCTTTCAACAACCGTGCCTACTGCACCGAGAACAAATTCACTGCGGCATTTTGCTGCTTTTTCAAAAATTTCCTTGTCGGTGGTATCATCAAAAGTGAGCTGAACAATACCTGTTCTGTCACGCAAGTCTATAAATATGAGCGGACCTAAGTCACGGCGTTTTGCAACCCAGCCGAAGAGGGTTACTTCTTTTCCGACGTCCTCAATTCGCAGGTCGCTGCAATAGTGAGTACGTTTCATACCTGTCATAAATTCTGCCATAATGTTTACTTCCTTTTTATATTAGAATTTTAATTTTACATATACTCGAATGCGTTAAGATTTAGCGACAATATTAAAAAATTGAGATTTTTTAAAAACCCCTCCGTCAGCCTTACGGCTGACACCTCCCCTAAAAGGGGAGGCTATTTGGTTCTCAATTTATCAAAGTCGCCCCTCATAGGGGAG
>CADCHW010000064.1 GCA_902801245.1 uncultured Ruminococcus sp. | reverse complement strand
CTACAAAATTTTCCAACGTCGGGAAAATTTTTACACCGCTTTCGGATAATAAAAAAACTGTTTCGGATACATAATAATGATACTCCTTTATTTAGTGTTTGTAAAGAACATTGAAATTACAAGTTTGTAATTTTCGGAAAATTTATAGTTATGTCATATTTTTAAAAATTCGGCAATATGATTTTTGCAATTTTTACCCACCCTGCAATAAAACATTCGCACATTTATTTTGTGCATAAAAAATTCAAAAATAAATTATTAAAAGCAGTTGAAAAATTTACCGAAATTAAGTATAATTTACAGTAGTGAGATTTTACATATTAAAGATTCACTAATCAGTCTAAGAAAGGGAGTTCTATGTGGCTATTATAACCCTTGATAAAGCTTCAAAATATTATACAAAGCGTCCGGCACTCGGTGCTACAACTTTTGTTATTAACAAAGGTGATTTTTTTGGAATTGCCGGTCCGAAGAAAAGCGGTAAAAGCACAATCATAAATCTGATTATGGATTTTATTCGCCCTACAAGCGGCTCGGTTACGGTGCTGGGGCAGAGGTCGGCGGCACTTTCGCTTGACAGAAAAAAGAAAATCGGATATATGCCTTCAAATCCCACCTACTGCGAAACTATGAAAGCAATTGATGTGGTGAAAACCGCAGCTAAAATTAAAGGAATAAGCGACCACGAATCCGTAATGTCGCTTTGCAAGCATTTCAATGTTGACAAGAACAAACGTGTGGGAAGTCTGCCGTTGGCTTGCCGAAAGAAAATTGCTATTGTAATTGCTCTCATGGGAAGTCCTCAGCTTGTCATTATGGATAATGCTTTTGTGGCACTCGACAGCGACACGAAAAATAAGCTTGCACATTATCTTCTCGACCTGAACAAAGAGGGTGTGACGGTAGTTGTATCGGACAGAAACATTGATTTGCTCCAGCAGCTTTGTTCGAGAATTGCGATTATGAGAAAAGGCTCGCTGCTTGAGATTTCCGAAAAGAACGTCCTTATGCAGAGTGACACAAGAAGAGTAAGCGTAAAAACAAAGGACGACATCTCCGCACTTTACACACTCTTCAAAATCACCGAAATTACAGAGGACAACGGCTATATTTCATTCCTCTACAAAAAAGACATAAACGACCTTATAGCGGCTCTTACTCATTACGAGCTTGACGACCTGCAAATTACGCTGCCGTCTTTGGGTGATGCACTTGTCAGATACTATGAAAAGAAGCTTGAACAGGAAAACGGAGGTGAAGAATAATGAATGGATTTTTTTCGCCTGCACTGTTAGGCTACAACCTGAAATCGAGAATCAGAAATTTTCTCATATGGTCGGTTATTTCGCTTTGTCTGTTCATTTTGATAATAGTAATGTTTTCAAATCTTTTGAATGCGGGTCTGCCTGATTTTCTGGGCGATATGCTTGCGTCGTTCCCGACTTCTCCGGGTGAGGATAAAAGCGTGGCTCTGCCCGACTTCAAAGATTTCGGAGTGAACATCGGAGTTTGTCTTCAGATTATGCTTATAGTCGGCTGCATTTATGCAAGCTACCTCGGAGCGTCTGCCAATGCAAGCGGAAGAGGAGATATCACATTTATTTATTCTCTTCCCGTAACAAGAGTATGCACTGTTGTGACAAGTTTCTTTGCTCAGATTGTTACGCTTTTCTGCTACAATATCATAGTGTTTCTTGTATCGCTTGCGGTGCTTTATTCCAATAACAAAATGTCATATCTGGGCAAAATATTATTGGCTGTTGCCGGATTCCTGCTTGTTGAATTGGTTTACTTGTCAATTGCATTCCTGCTTTCAACATTTATGAACAACAGCTCGCAGGCATCTTCAATTTCGGCTGTTGTGGTAACGGTCACCGTACTTTTCGGATTAATCGGTTCGCTTTCTAAGTCGTTAAGTCTTCTTAAGGCTCTTTCACCGTATACTTATGTAAGTGTTTATGCGATAGTTTCGGGCGGTGAGAGAATGTTTTATGTCGGAATTGCGGCAGGACTTCTGATTACTATTATCAGTATTGTTCTAAGCTGTATGAGATATGAAAAAATTGACTTTTTGCTTGATTAATTTTATTTCAAAAACTCCCATACTAACCATAGCTTTTGGTTGGTATGGGAGTTTTTATTTTTGTGAAAATAAAAATTAATAAAAAATTAGCAATATAGGAAATGATTTATAGTATAATAAAAGTATTTACAGAAAGTATGACTATCAATAATACAAAAAAATCGGTGTCAAAAACTTTGACATCAAAAGGAGTTTATATGAGAGTTTTAATTCTTTCCTCAAAAACAGGCGGAGGTCATATGCGTGCCGCTCAGGCTCTTGAAGCTGTCATAAAAGAGCGTGACAGCGAGGCTGTTGTGAAGATAGTTGACGGTCTGGAGTATGTCAATCATTACTTAAATAAAATGGTCGTTGACGGCTATAAGTTTTCCGCTATGAAATTTCCGAGAGTTTACGGTGTGCTTTACCGTGCTTCAAATACGGATAATAATATTTACAAGCTTGTTCAGAAAACAAACTCACATTATGCAAAGAAGTTCATTCCATTGCTTGCCGAGTTTAAGCCTGACGTTATGGTTTCCACTCATCCGTTTATGTCCATTATGGGTTCAAGACTTCGTGAAAAGGGTATCACAAATATTCCGCTGATTTCCATTATCACGGACTTCGCTCCGCACACTTCCTATGTAAATTCGGGCGTCAGCGAGTATATCGTTTCAAGCGTTCAAATGGTGGACGAGCTTGAAAAGCTCGGTGTTGACAGAGATATTATCCACCCTGTGGGAATTCCGATTCAGCCCATTTTCTTTGAGAAAGACGAGCAAAAAGCCGAACACCTTTCCGAACTCGGCTTTGACCCCAATCTCAAAACCGTTCTTATTATGGCAGGAAGTTTCGGTGTTACCGATATTCTCAAAATTTACGAGAACATCAACGAGATTGAGCTTGACTTCCAGATTATCGTTATCACAGGCAAGAACGAAAAACTCTTCGATGCGTTTAACTCTATTCTTTCCTGCAACGAGAATTTGAGAGTCGGCGACCCTCAGCCGAACTTTGATTACGAGAAAGAACCCTCACGCAAAGAAGAGAAGCTTAACGTCACTAAGAAAACCAAGCTTATTTATTTCACCGATGAAGTTCATAAGTATATGCACATTTCCGACCTTATCATCACAAAGCCGGGCGGACTTACCGTTACAGAGTCACTTGCTTCCTGTCTGCCTATGGCTCTTTTCAAGGCTATTCCCGGTCAGGAAACCGATAACACGGAGTACCTATGTAACAATAACCTTGCTATCAGTATCAAAAAGAATACGGCATCAGAGATTATCTATCAGCTTTTGAAGTATCCCGAAAGACTTATTTCAATGCAGGAGAGCTGTGCAAGGCTTAACAACCCCGATTCGGCTTATAAGGTAGTGGAGATTGCCGAAAATGCCGTGAAAAATATGACCGAACCTGTTAAGCTGCCTACGCTTGAGGACGCAAATCTTATTGATGAAATCGATGAAGAGGAATTTTACGATGAGATTAACCGTGTTATGAATGACTATGAGTATGATTCGGATAATCTCGACGAGAACGACGAGGATTTTGAAGATAAGCTTCACAGACTTAAGGATAAGCTGTATGAGAATTTGAAAAAAATTGCCGATTTCTCCCCCAGAAAAGATAAAGAAGAGGAAGATTGATAAAGCCAAATATAGCTTTCGGCGGTGCGAAGCCTGTTAAAGTTTGGTCAAGCTTTTCAAAGCTTGCGGGTCAAGGGCAGAGCCCTTGTCGCTGACGGAACAAATTTGCAAGAAAAGCAAACTACCCTCAGCGAAACCGAACGAACTATCAACAGCAAAAACAAAAAATAAAACCAACTATCAAAACAATATCTTTCCTTACAGACCAACAAAGGCAACAGCACAGCGAATTGCCGGTCAAAGAAAGATGAAGTTAAAATTTTTCAAACATACAAGTATAATTTTTTACCTGCAATTCAAGTCTAAAACAGTATGACCTCCCCGAACAAACAAGTAACCTCATTTGTTCGGGGAATGTTTATAATTTAAAATTATCCGTAAACCCGAAATGTTCATTCTTGTAATTCATAAAAATAATTTGCAGTTCCATATTGCCGCCGTTCTGAGTGTGGTTTATTGCGTGTTCAATAATTTTGTCAATGTTTCGTTTTGTGACAAACTTCCCCGATTTCAACAATAGTGTTATACTTTCAATGTCGCTTGTGTCGATAAGAAAACGAAATATTTTCAGTGCGTTTTTCTTGATGAACTCCTCGGCTTCGGGCTGTCCGTCGGTAAGATATATCCTTGTTATAATGTGATATTTTGCTGTAGTGTCTATTTTCAAAGAGTAATCCTTGCTGTTGAGCATAGAAATAATGCTTGTCAGCCTTACCTTGGCAAATTTCGTGTTGTCAAAAGTATATCCACGGAGATGTAATTCCGTAAGACTTTTGCAGCCGGAAAAGGCTTTTTCACCTATAACAGTTACGCTGTCGGGGATAGTCACCGTTTTTAAATTGGTGCAGCCCTCAAAGGTACTCTTTCGGATATCGGTAACTTTTTCGGGAATTATTACAGAGGTCAGATTTTTGCATTTGTAAAATGCCTTATTTCCGATACTTGTCACGCTGTCGGGAATAGTCACCGATTCAAGCTTTCCGCAGCTGTGAAATGCACTCTCGTTGATTGTAATTACGTTGTCGGGAATAACCGCTTCGCTTTTCCTTCCTTTGTATTTCAGCAGTATGTTGTTTCCGACAATCACAAAATCCTCGGGATAATTTTTCAGCCACGGAGTACCCTTAAAGGCACTTGTACCGATTTTTTGAACCGTGTCGGGAATAGTCACCGAGGAAAGACTTTCGCAGTTGTAGAAAGCGTAATCGCCTATACTTGAAACGTTTTTCAAGATAACGGCAGACGTCAGGCTTTTGCAGTCCGTGAATGCTCTGTCACCAATAATAGTTACACTGTCGGGGATTATTACCGTGGAAAGCTTCTCGCACCCCTCGAACGCACCGTAGCCGATTTCGGTTACGCTGTTGGGAATGGACACGGAAACAATCGTTTTCCAGTAATAAAAAGCATGATAGTCAATAAGCCTAACTCCGTTCTGAATTTTTAATGTTTTATTGAGGGAGTTAAAAGTGAAGTCTTTTATTTTTGTAACAATTTTGGGCAGATTAACCGAGGTGAGCTTCGTACAGCTTGCAAATGCCTGACTGCCAATACTTACAACACTGTCGGGGATTGCGACCGAGGAGAGTTTCTCACAGTTAAGAAAAGCTCTGCTGCCTATGGAGATTACAGTGTCGGGGATAGTTATGTGACGAAGATTTGTACAGAAACAAAAAGCTTCATCGCCGATAGTTTTTGTTCCGTGGGGGAGAATAACCGTTGTTATATGTACGCAATCCTCAAAAGCCGAATCGGCAACAGCTGTTACACCGTCGGGAACAATTATGTAAGAAACGCCTTTTTCTTCCGTATATTTTTTCAAGATACCGTTTTCTATTTGAAAACCCATAATATTTTACTTCCTTTATCATTAATTTATTGTCTGTGTCACAATTCATTAACAGGCAGCAACAAACGATTACACATCATATTACTATTTTACCATAAACAAAACATACGATTATGTATATTTTGTAAAAAGTTCCGATTCAAAAAATTTTTTCAAAAAATTTCAAAAAAGTGTTGACAAAAATAAATTTACCTGTTATAATAATAAAGCAGTCGAGAGAAGATAGCGAAAAATAAATATACATCTAATGCGGATGTAGCTCATCTGGTAGAGCGCCACCTTGCCAAGGTGGAGGTAGCGGGTTCGAGCCCCGTCATCCGCTCTTTAATTTTGCGGTCGGCTTAAATGTCAGACCGTTTTTTTATTTGTAATTAAAGAATAGAGAATTAATAATTTCATCACCGAGTGTATATTATAGTAAGTTTTGTTTTTAACTGAATAATATTTATTAAAATCCCTAGGTCACGGAAATACCGTAATCTAGGGATTCTGTTATACTAACGAACATTAAGATTTACCACTTTGCTTTCTTACGACCGGCAATTCGCTACGCTGTTGCCTGTTTTGGTTTTTATGGAAAGATATTGTTTTGAGAAGTGCTTTTGTTGTTGCTGGTTTGTTTAATTTCGCTGAGAGTAATTTATTTTTCTACAATAATTTGTTCCGTCAGCGAGCAGGACTCTGCCCCTGCTGGTGCAAGACCACTAGGAACACCTGCCAATCGGCTGTCGCCTACGGCTCGGCTTCTTGGGGTGTTCCGTCGCTCGCAAGCTTTAAAAAGCTTGACAAAACTTTAAATGGTAAATCTTTTAGACCGTGAGTATAGCTTTCCAGTATAAATCAGTGCTGTAATATTACAACCGATACAAGTGAAGAATATCCTCTATTGCTTCTTCCAAATGAATCAAATCAAGCTGCTCTTCATTGAAAAGTGCTATACATTCCTCGGCTGTTTTTGCGTCAGTAAATACATCTTCAATGTAGACACAATTTTTACCGGAGAAACTGTCAACCGCATTAACTCCGAATGATGTATAATTTCCGATTATGTCATTATTATGTTTCTCTTCAATAAGCTGATAAATTATCATAGCATTGAACCTCCATTAATTAGTGCTATTATATAATAACATAAAAAATGCCGGAAAAACATAACTTTTTGAAAACGGACAGTTTTTCGATGAAAAAGGATAAAAAAAGTGTAAAAGAACGTTTACAAAACAATTACAAACCATAGATATGAAAATTTATGTATTGTGATTTACAGAATAATTTACTTGCTTTTTTGATAATATATAGTACAATCGAATTTTAAAGCTTGCAGGCAACGGAACACCCCAAGAAGCCAAGGGTGTTCAACAGTAAATCTGCTTTTTTATATTTGTACAAAAAGTTAAAGTAAGATTTTCGTTTGCCTTCAATAGCTTTATTGTTTCTTGTCGGTGTTGCCTACCGTATTAAATCTCCTGTTCCTGTTCTAGATACTCTATGTACAGCATTTCTTTTTCTGTGTATTCTATTATACCACACGCTGTCCATAAAGTACCCCCTTAGCGTCCAATATTATTATACCACTCCAATCTCTGGTAGTATTCAAAGTACTTGTCGGGATTCTGCGGTTCGAAAAGTCCCTCTTCCTGCATTGAGTAAACTACCTTTTTATCCTTAAAATAAACAGTAATGGTTTCATCGGGGTTCGGGTCGGGGGTATCCGGTGTGAAAACATCTTTTGTGTATCCGAATGTAAAACCGGTGCTTTCACCAAACAGATTTATCGGAATTTCTCTGAGTTCAAATTTTCTGCCTATATATACTCTTTCTCCGTTTTCGTCTGTCGCAAAATCGTCTTTTCGGATAATAACATGCAAAGCTTTTTCGTTTTTATTCTTAAAGGAAATTACCCAGCCTTGACCCAGATAGGGTGTACCTGTGTATGGGTCGTCATTGTCTTCTGGGCTTGTATCGTAAAACCCCGTTACAACCTCCACATCATCGGAGCTTATCGGATATCCGTAAAAACAAAGATAATATCCCATACCGAACAGAACCGCCAACACAGCCAAAGTTGAAGCCGATACGGCTATTACTCTCTTTATGCCGACTCTGTTTTTAAGCTTTTTGATATTCTCGCTGTCGGTGTCGGTTGAGATGACAAGTGTATTTTTCATTTTCTCGGCACTTTCACGGCAGCTTTCGCACTCGCTTAAATGTTCCTCTACAATCTCTTTGCTGTCGTCGCTCAGAACTTCGTCAACATATAGCGGCAGCAAATCTCCGATAACATTACAATTGATTTTATTTTTCATAACAAAACACCTCCGCAGGTTTATTATGATATCAAAATATTTTCCCTAAGTACGGCAATTCGCTACGCTCTTGCCTTTTTGGTCTGTATCGAAAGATATTATTTTGATATGTTTTTTTATTTTTTCTGATGATAGTTTATTTAGTTTCGCTGAGGCTGAGGGTAGTTTATTTTCTACGCTGATTTGTTTCGTCAGCGACCAAAGGCTCTGCCTTTGGAATCCGCAAGCTTTGAAAAGCTTGACCAAACTTTAAATTAACTCTCTTCAAGCTTTTCAATAATCTTATTCTTCGCCCTGTAGTAGGTAACTCTCGCCCAACCCGAACTTTTCCCGAAAATAACACCTATTTTCTCAAAGCTGAGTTCACCGAAAACCCTCAAATTAAAAACCTCTTTATAAGGCTCTTTCATCTCGTGCAGAAGCTTATGAATAAGCATAGCCTGTTCCTCGTTCTCCATACGTTCTGTCAATATCACATCTGTAACGGCACTTTCGGGAACATCGTCAAGCGGAATGTTTTTCTTACGGCAATATGTGAAATATGTATTCTTTGCGATTGTGAACAGCCATGCTCTGATATCCTTTGTACCGTCAAAGCGGTTGATGTTCTTCAAAGCCTTGACGAATGTTTCCTGTGCGATTTCCTCCGATATATTTTCATCGTGACACAAGGCTCGCATATACAGAAAGACATCTTTAAAATACATTCGGTAGACCTCTTCAAAGTTTGAGTCGGACATTTTTTTACCCCCTTTCATAAAATTAACTCTTGCAATAAGATTATGTTACAATAAAATTTTAAAAATTATTGTTATTGACACTTTTACATTTATATAATATAATTTTAATGGATAAAGAAAGTAAACACAATATTATTACTAAGAAAAATATAGTAAATATATTGTAATTCATATTAACATAGTATAAAAATATGATAGTTGCACCTATTACACATACATATAAAAACTTACCGTGTATTATAAAATTTGAAGATAAATTTGATTCAGATGGCAATTTATGCCTTGATGGATATGTTAATGTTTCCGAGATAAGAGAAGTATCAAAAGCACGACTTGAAGATTACATTTGTGATTTATCCAAAAATGAGATAAAACGTGTGGACGAAGCTCTTGCCATACAATTAGGAATAAAACATTACTATGATAAATCTAATAATATTCTTAATGATAAACTTATTTATATTTCAAAATTAAATGATATACTAAATGAAATTAAAGAGAAAACAGGTGCAAAAAACAATAAAGAAATTTTGGAAAAAATTCAAATTATACTTGACAATTCAAAAGATTAATGTTAGAATAAAAGTACAAAATTATTGCTCACGAGTGGGGCAAAATTAATTTTTTTAGTAAATGTGGGGAGCTACGGGTGAGTTCCCCGGTATACTTTGAATTTTTTTACATATTAATAAATATACAAATAAGCCGTATCACGGGTGGGTACGGTAGTAATCACAGCAAGTTTCGTCATAATTGAGGAAGCTTGCTGTTTTATTATTTAATCTTTCACGTCATCAATTTGAAAATGATACGTCAAGAAAATAATTTATATTTAAAAAACATGTACAATTTTCTAAAGAATCCGCTTTTTCCTGCCTGAAGCCGCTCAAACCTATGTATAAAATAACGAAAAATGCCCATAATAATAATATGTCAATTGTGTAGTTTTCACGATTATTACAAAATTGATTAAAAAGGGTTGCATTTCTGTAACAGTTTGGTATAATAGTATTAGTTAATTTTTACAAGCGTGTAATAATTTTTAGGAGCTGTTTAAATGTCATACTTTGAGAATGATGAAAACATAGAGGTAACACAAGACCTTTTAGATAAATTTGCTTCGGATTCAACGGAGTACTACGATGAACCCGAAAATACAAAAACAATAGAAGAAATCCGTGAGGAGAGATATCTCCGTCAGGAGGAAAGACGGCTGAAGAAAAAGAAAGACAGACGTTCCCGACTGGTCAATAACCTTATGCCGTTTTCCGCTTTTGTGCTTCTTGTGTGCACAGTTATTTATATGAACTCTCTACAGTTCGGTTTAGTTATTTCTTATAACAACGAACAAATTGGTGTAGTGGAGAATGCAGATGTTATCAATGAGGCTACAAGTCTTATTGATAGCAGAATAATCAACAAAAGCCTTGACACTCTTGAGGACGAGCCTCAGTACAAGGTAGCTGTTGTTAATAATACATCGGATTTTCAAACCTCAACCGAACTCAGCCGTTCAATTTTGGCAAACGACAATGCTCTCGCAGACGAAGTTTGCGGTGTGTTTGTTGACGGCACTTTTGTGGGTTCTCTCGAAAGCGAAGAAGAGGCTCAGGAAGTGCTTGACGAACTTCTTAAAGCCGAAAAGAAAAATTCAAAGGATCTAGGCAAGGTTGACAGCGTTGAATTTAACAGCAACGTATCTCTTGAAGTGGGTCTTTATGCAAAAAGCTCAATTGTTGACAAGGCTACCATTAAGGAAAGACTTGAAAACAATGTTGAGATTAGTTACCGAATTATCGTTTTGCAGGAGCAGAATGTTAAAATAAAATACAAAACAGAATATGTAATAGATTCAACCAAATCGGACAATTATGAAAAAGTAACAACGGAAGGTAAAATCGGCGAGGGTGTTGCGACCAACCGTGTGGTTTATGTTGACGGTAATCAGATTTCCTCCGAGCATATCAAGGTTACGGCTACAAAGAAACCTGTGAACGAGGTTATCACAATATCTCCCGACAACGAGCATGCAGCCGAAGCGAAGTCCGAAAGCACAGATACGGACACAAGCAAAGACAAGAGTACCGATAAAGACACAGACACCGATACAAGCACGGACAGTGATAACGATACAAAAACATCTACAGACACGGATAAAGATACCGATACGGAAACTACTTCCGACACCGACACAACATCGTCGGACACGGATTCAGATATAGATACAGATACCGACAGCACCGCAAATACCACCGAAACAAAACAGTCTTCGGGATTTATTTGGCCTGCACCGAACTGCGGTTCAATAACCAACGATTTTGGTTATCAGGGAGAAAAGCTTCATAAGGGAATAGACATTTCCGGCTCGGGAGCAGAGGGACAGCCTGTAGTTGCAGCGGCAAGCGGTTATGTTACAACAGCAGTTTTTGATTATGGCAGTGAAAATTACGGCTGCTATTTGATTATAGATCACGGCAACGGTTATCGGACATTATATGCACAGTGCAGTGACATATATGTTACACCGGGTACGTATGTAGAGCAGGGTCAGACTGTTGCGGCAGTAGGCTCGACAGGTGACGCTACAGGACCTCACTTGCATTTTGAGATTATCTCAAACGGTGAGTATGTTAATCCAACAAACTACTTATATTAAGATAAATAACCCCAAAACAAAACAGGAAGAGGACGCTTTGGTTAATCAAAGCGTCCTTTTCCTATTATTGACCGCTCAATCATACTCTCCGACAATAAACTTAAAATCATCACTCTTGTTAATCTTCGGCACGGCTTTTTCCTTAATCCTTGATATCATTAAATCGACTGCAAGGTTAAAGAGGTTGTAATTTTCCTCGATATCCGCACAGCGAAGCATTATCCCGAATCGGTCATTGTCGCCATAAATGTTCTCGCTCGGATAGTCGCCGGCAAAATCGGCTATATCCTTGTATTGAGGATATTTCTTTTCGATTGTACTTTTCTGTTCGGGAGTACCGATTTTTGCGTGAAAATCAAAATATTCTCCGTCACGGAAATATTCTATGAAAAGCCTTGCGGCGGTGTCCGTAAACTTCAATATTTTCTCAATGATAACATCGGCATTTGATTCGGCAAATTCAAGCACTTGCTGTCTTGTATCATCAGTGTTGTCATAGTGAACAAACAAAAGCTTGTTATCGTTTTCAGCACTGACAGAGAGTGTTTTAAGCTCGCCGCTTTCATTGTACACGGCTTTTAAGCTTTGTTCAAAATCGTTCTGTTTAATGCCGTACAAAATGATATTTGTGCCGTCGTCGGGGTGTTCGTATTCTATGATATCTCCGTAATCTTTATATTCGAGAGTTAAAGCGTTATAGGTATTAGAGGTTAAATCGCCGAGTGTATAAGTACCCGATTGGTGTTTAAGCGGAATGCTGTATGTTTTATCCATTTTAAAAATCTCCTGTAATTTGATTTTATTGCAGCTATCTCACTTCGGTTGATAAACTGTATTTTTATCCATAAAAATTTA
>CADCHW010000063.1 GCA_902801245.1 uncultured Ruminococcus sp. | reverse complement strand
GAATAGTCAACTTGTATTGACAAACCAAGGTTGACATATTATAATAGAACCTGTCAAAAATTTTATAGAAGGCAGTGTTTTTATGGCAAAACAAAAAATTAATTCAAACGTTTTAACAATTTCTATTGCAGGATTGTCTGTTGCAATGCTTGCGATTTGCTCGTGGATAAGCATTCCGATAGGTGCAGTTCCAATCACACTACAGATTTTCGCAATATACATAATAGCAGGCTTGTTTGACCTGAAAATAAGTATGACATCAGTGCTTGCGTATTTGCTTCTGGGAGCGGTGGGAGTTCCTGTGTTTGCGAATTTCAAAAGCGGAATAGCGGTATTGCAGGGCCCCACGGGCGGCTATCTGATAGGCTATGTATTTACGGCATTAATCGTTTGGGCAGGTATGCTTGTTGGATTAACGGTCTGCTACGCATTCGGAACACTCTGGTTCTACTTTGTATATTTGAATTCCGGTGATACAAAAAGTATCGGATATATTTTGTCGATATGTGTAATTCCGTTTATAATTCCCGATTTGGTGAAAATCGTTGTTGCGTCTATTCTTGTAAACAGACTTCAAATACCACTGAAAAAGCTTGGATATGTTAATGCGTAATTGTGGCAGCCGAAAGTTTATTTTTATGTGATTAGTGAGTTTTGTATAATAATTTTAAAGAAACTGTATAGGCAAAATTTTTTTACACGTGAAAATATTTATTTTTAATTTTAAATCCCTTACTCAACCGTTAATTCGATTGGGTAAGGGACTTTTTTACAAGTAAAGTGTGACGGGTTGTTACGGGTTTACGGGGTTTTCTAATTCTTTCGTAAAGAAAAAATAAAAAATTTAAATATATAAATATATAAATATATAAAAGGTTTTCTAAAAGTGCCGAAACCCCGTCACACCCGTCACGGCAATGGGCAATACGTGAATCAGTTTTTTAATTTTTAGTTTTATGAACTCTGCAAATACTTTATTTTCAAAATAACTTTCAGTCAGGTAGGTAAAGTTATATTTTTAAAAAAACTGTCTTCACGTGTTTCAATCGGACGTTGTCTGCCGCAAATACTTTATTTTCAAAATAACTTTTGGTCGGGTAGGTGAAGTTATGTTTTTAAAAAACTGTCTTCACGTGTTTCAAGCGGACGTTGTCCGCCGCGCCGCAAATACTTTATTTTAAAAATAACTTTCAGTCGGGTAGGTGAAGTTATGTTTTTAAAAAACTGTTTTCATGTGTTTCAAGCGGACGTTGTCCGCCACAAATACTTTATTTTAAAAATAACTTTCAGTCAGGTAGGTGAAGTTATGTTTTTAAAAAACTGTCTTCACGTGTTTCAAGCGGACGTTGTCCGCCGCATTGCTTAAATAGTTACAAAGTTGTTACTTTCGCCGCACTTTCGACAAAAACCCTTGAAATAAATGTCATTATCACATATAATTAATACATATGGATTTTTTTAAGATTTTTTAAAGAAAACGAAGTTTTAAAGAGAGGGGATTTGAAAGTGGCGAATGACTTGACCTACTTCAAAAGAAATGCCGTTAATTACTATGGCGTTTTTGACAGCGAATTCGATAAGGGTAACCCTTACAGCGATATACTTACCGATGTCAGAAAAAGATACTACGAATCCGGTTTGAGAACTCAGAAAAACAGAATCTCAAAAAGAACGGAAGACGGTGTTTACAAGTATAACTATACTCTTAATGAAGACCTTGTTCTTAAATGGAAGGTGTTCAATGACGCACACGTTGTCGAAAGAGTAATAGTTTCAAAGGAAGATACCTACCGTGTAGAGATTCGTGACCGCACAGGCAAAACGCTTAAAAAATGTATTTACTTCGGTCTTTACCACAATTGGGTAAAAACAAAATATTTCACAGACGGCAAGGAACAGCCGGAAGTTGAGCTTGTCTATTGGGACGAAAAGGGTGTTGCCGTTATCCTGAAATATACAGCCGACGGCGACGACAGATATCCCGAAGTTCTTTATCCCTGCACTGTTGTGAATGATAAGACCCTGTTTGCAAGAATTACCGAAAAGCTCGGAGTTCCCGAGGTGTGTTCGCTTTGCTCCAACGGTCTTGTTTACTTTGCGGAAAAGAGTGTTTCAAGGCAGTGGAACAGATTTTGTGCAAACCCAAAGCTCCTTGACGATGCTTCAAAAGATAAAAATACAGTGGGAAATGATATGGATAAAACTACAGAATTTGATCCGATTAAGGATAAACCAAAGCTGAAACCAACCGAGCCGCACAAGAGAATAGACCTTACTCAGACCTACGATGTTATAGTTCCCAATGTGGTGCAGGCGGACAGCGTTGTGATTAATAAAAATAATGACGGCAAGTCCAAGGGCAGCAAAGAAGTTCCGTCACGCAAGCTTGTTTCCGATACAAGCGAAATCGACCCTTCACAGAGTACGGCGAATAATTCCGGCGAACAGATTAAGGCAAAACTTCATTCGGATTCGCTTCGTGATATCACGGAGAATACTTCGGAGAAAAAATCCGAAACGAAGAAGAATGTCGATGTCTTTGAATATCTGAACGAACCCGATGAGGAGGAGAACACCGAGGAAGAAGAGGAGCTTAAACCCGACAGCGGCGAACGCAAAACCTACAATATCGACCTTGATGACGATGATGATGATAACCGTGTTCTCGACCGTTCGGCTGCCGCAGGAAACGAACCTCCGCATATCTTCGGAAGCGATTCAAGACAATCCTACAGCCACAGCAAGACGAAAGAGAACATTTCGGGAAATAACAATCCGTTTTCCGAATACCGCAGCGAAGACGAAGATAATGACGAGGACACTGTAGACAGCAATGTCGAAAATTCCAATGAAAAAACTATTGAGGATTTGGAAAAGGCTTTTGAAAACAAGAGTACTTCGGACGATAAGCCTGTTAATACCTCTAAGTCGAGTGAAAGCAGAAAGTATACAAATCATTCCAATATCTCCGACCTTTCCGAAAGCTTTAAAAATATCAGCCACACAGGCGGTATCGGAAATGTTCCGGATAAAATCATCAGAATATCCGATGACGAGGTTTACTATTATTACGGCGGTCTTACCAACAGCCGCAAGCGTGACGGTTACGGCAGAACAGCAATGAAGAACGGTATGACCGCATACGACGGCGGATATCAGAACGACCTTAGAAACGGCTTCGGTGTTTATTATTACAGAAACGGTAAAATCTGCTATGTAGGCGATTGGAAAGATAACCACAGAAACGGTGTCGGAATTTCCTTTAACCATAAAGACCGCTCTATGTATGTCGGCGGCTGGGAGAACGATTGCCCTATAGGTATGGGTGCTAAGTTTGACGAAAACGGTAACTTAACTTTTGCAGGTCGTTATGAAAACGGTACTCGTGAGGGCATAGGTATGGTATATAACCCGAATGATGGCGGTGTTTTCGTTTCGTGCTGGGATAACGATAAATTATCCGACAGAGGTACTGTCTTCGATTCAATGGGTAATCTTGTCTATAACGGCAGCTGGAAAAGAGGTACTCGAAACGGTATGGGTACTCAGTACGACAAGAAAGGTCTTGTCGTATATTCGGGCGAGTGGAAAGACGGAAAGTATAACGGTCAAGGTTCTCTTAACCTTTCAAACGGTTACAAAATTGTAGGCTCGTTTGTTATGGGTAAGGTTGAGGGTTACGCTGTCGTTACCACTAAAAAAGGTAAGAAGCTTTATGAAGGCAGCTGGAAGAATAACCGCTATAACGGAGAGGGCAAGCTTTACAATATGCGTAACGGCTCGTGGTGTCAGGGTACGTTTGCAAACGGAAATCCCGTTGGCGTTCTCTCGGGATATAATCAGGACGGCGAGAAAGTGTACGAGGGTGAATGGCTTAACGGCAAATATCACGGCTCGGGTGTATTCTTTGAAAACGGCGTAAAGGTTTATGAGGGCGAATGGGATAACGGCATCAGAAGCGGCAGCGGAAAAGAGTACAAGGACGGAAAGTGTGTTTATGACGGCAGCTTCAGCAACAATATGAGAAGCGGATTCGGCACAAGCTATGACAGCGAGGGTCAGATTGACTACAGCGGTATTTGGTCTGATAACTGCTATGACGGTATAGGTGTACTCTATTTCTCGGGCAAGCCTAAGTTTGCGGGTAATTTCTTAATGGGTATGCTTAACGGCAGAGTAAACGAAATCAGCGACGGCATAGTTGTTAAGGAGTGCATTTACAAAGACGGCGAATGTAACTATATGCGTGAGTACACGGACGACGGCTTGACTTTGAAATACGAGGGTCACGTAAGGGACGGCGGCTATGAAGGTATGGGCTGCGGATTCTCGGCTTACGGCGAGAAATACTTCGAGGGTATCTTCAAAAAGAATGAGCCGTTCAAGAATATGAAAGTCCGTCTTAAAAAGCTGGACAAGCTTGCTTACAGCGATGAGCTTTCACATTCGGATTACAATAAATTCATCAAGGGTCCGAATTACGTTGTTGAGCAGGATTATCAGGGCGGCTCGTATTCGGGACTTCTCGTTAAAGGTAAACCCTCCGGCAAGGGTACTATTATTTATACCGACCACGGTTATACAGGTTCGTTCTCGGACGGTGTTGCCTGCGGTCTTGGTGTTATCTATGAATGGGACGGCAGCGAGATTAAAGGAACGTTCACAAAAACAGCCGACGAAGATACAACAGAGATTATACTTGCAAACGGTGTTACATATCACCTCAGAAACAATTGATTTTCGGAGGTGGTATAAATGGACGATGTTACGCAGGAAGTTACGCATATGCAGACAACCGTTGAAAAGTTTATAGATACCGCAATAGAATGGCTTAAAGATTTTCTCCCAAATCTGCTCGGTGCGATAATTATTCTTATTGTCGGAATGTGGCTGTCGGGGTTAATTTCCAAGCTTGTTGCGAAAACTATGGAGAAAGCGAAGATTGGAAAGGAAGTTGTTACCTTTGCACATTCGTTTGTAAAGAACGGAATAAAGGTTCTTGTCATTGTTGCGGCAATAGGTACGCTCGGATTTAACATAGCTTCGCTTATCACTGCTCTGGGTGCGGCTACGGTTGCAATAGGTCTTGCATTGCAGGACAGCCTTAAAAACATTGCAAGCGGTGTAATGATTCTTATTAACAAGCCTTTCAAGGTCGGGGATTTTCTCGAAACAAACGGCTTGCAGGGCAGAGTTACAAGAATTGACATTGCAAGCACTCATCTTTTAACCCTTGACAATAAGGAAATAATTATTCCCAATTCCAATATGTACGGAAGCAATATTATTAATTTTTCCTCTCAGGATACAAGACGTGTTGATTTGAGCTACAATATTTCTTACAATTCGGATATTGATTTTGTAAAAAATGTTGTAAAAATGGTCATTGAGGAACAGGAGCTTATTCTGAAAGACCCGAAGCCGTTTATCGCAGTAGGCAAGCACGAAGACAGCAGTATTCAGATAATAGTCTGGGTTTGGTGCGAAAACGCAAATTATTTTCCCGTGTATTATTATATGCAGGAAAACATCAAAAAAGCGTTTGACAAAAATAAAATTGAAATTCCGTTTACACAAATTGACGTTCACAATTCATAATTTATGATTTTTTGGTAACAATACTTGTGATGTAATTTTTGCATTGAAACAGTTGTTTTTGGTGTGATTATTATATCACAAGTATTTTTTACGGAGTGATAAAGATGAAAAAAGCAATAGCGACATCAGCTTGTCTTTTGGCAATTGCAGCGGTATTTGCAGGCTGCAACACTAACGACGGAAAGGTAAACGACAATTCGACAGTTTCAAGAGTTTCGACTGCTTCAAGAATTAACGAAACAGACAGAAACAATGCTCTTACGGCTTCGGAGAGAAGAGCGGTTGAGAATAACGATACGGCTGTTTCTGCGGCAAATCGTGACGTTGTTGTTGAGAACAACAACACCTATAACAACAACCGTGACGACGGCAACGGAGTAATCGGTGATGTCGGAGAGATGGTAGGCGAGGGCGTTAAAGACGTAACTAACGGTGTTGAGAACCTCGGCGATACGGTTGGAAACGGAATTGAGAATATTACGGGAAACAACGACAACACCGACATTTACACCGATACGGACAATACTCAGTATTAATTTACCGCAATAAAAAAGAAGTTACCGACTGTACCAGTTATAATACAGTCGGTAATTTTAGTTGAAATTTAAAATGTTATTTTTTGAAAATATGATGATATTTCCCTTTTCCGATATTCGGGAACGCAGAACCCAAACGTTTGAATCTCTTTTGAGATGCAAGAATATTAAGTCTGAGTTTTTCGTTGAGAGCTTCCATTTCGGCTTTTCTGTCGGCTAAGTTTTCGGCGATATTGTCACGAACTTCGTCAATATGAGCAAATTTATCGTTGACTGCTTCTTTAAGCTTCTCTTCATTTTCGGCAATATTTTCCTTAAGTTTTTCACCGTGTTCCATAACGGACAATGTTCTATCACTTAAATTTGTTCCGATAGATTCAGAAAGCTTGTTAAGTCTTTCTTCAATTTCGAGGACGGCACGGAGATTTTTGCGGAGTTTCAAAATAGTAACAATCGTAATTGTAAAGTCTGCCAGAAACGTTCCGCAGAGAATGCCGATGGCGATATATCCTATTGTTTTCGGTATAAGCCCAATAAGTGCCATAACGGTTGGGTGAACTACATTTACAACCAGTACGCAGGCAAGACCCCACAGAAGTGAAAATTTCAGACATATGTAACCCTTGATATTAAACGGCTGTTCGCCGTAATCCCACCATTTTTCGTGGAAAACCTTTTCGAGAACGAATCCTCCGATAAATTCTATAAACGATGTAAAAAACACCGACTCGATAAACAACAGTCCCCAATGCTCCTTAATCGGTTCAAGAAATATCAGAACGCCCATAACGCCCACACCGTAAATAGGGCAGACAGGACCTGTGCAAAATCCACGGTTTACAAATTTACCCTGAACGGTTGCGGCATATATAACCTCAACGCTCCACCCGATAAAGCTGTAAACAATGAAAATACAAAGCAATTCGTAAAAAGAATAGTTGATAAAACTCAAATAATCACTCTCCAAAAAGCCAATATTATAGATTAATGGCTTAATTAAATATGTGTTATTTTTTGTTTTTAAAATGATTGACGTGTTTTTTAATAGCGTCAAATGTTTGAGAGCTGATGATATGCTCCATTCTGCAAGCGTCTTCAACGGCAGTTTTCGGGTCTACACCAAGCTCAATAAACCACGAAGACAAAAACTGATGTCTTTCGTAAATTCTCTCAGCAATTTCACGACCGGCAGGTGCAAGTGAAATATAGCCCTTATGGTCAACCTCAATGTAACCGTTCTCACGAAGATTTTTCATAGCAATACTTACGCTCGGTTTGGAAAATTCCATTTCGTTAGCGATATCGATAGAACGAACAAGACCGTTTCTGTTTTTAAGGATAAGTATAGTTTCAAGATAATCTTCGGCGGACTCTCGAATTTGCATAAACTCACCATCCTTTCATAAAGATAAATATTAATTGATATTAGCTATTATAACATTTTCCTCTCTAAAATTCAATAATAAAATGTTAATTTTTTTATTTTTAATACGTGGAGATAGTCCTTTGTAACCTAACTTCTTTTACCCTCTTTATTGAGTGCAGTAACAATCATATCAACAAATAAAAACAAATTTTCGGTAGGATAAATGAAGCTAAGAATAAGATAAACTGCGTTCACTTATCTCCTGCGGACGTTGTCCGCCCGCCGTTGTCCGCCTTGACAAAAGTTGGTTTTGGAGTATACTATTAATTGTTATTACAAATGATAGGAGAATAAAAAATGCTTGATATATGTTTACTGGGTACGGGCGGCACTATGCCTATGCCCGACAGAGCCTTGACTTCATTGATAGTCAGATATAAAGGAAAAAATATTTTAATCGACTGCGGTGAGGGCACTCAGATTATGGTTCGCAAAAGCGGATTCAGTCTGAAAAAAATTGATACCATTCTTATTACTCATTTTCACGCCGACCATATCGCAGGGCTTCCCGGTTTGCTTCTCTCAATAGGTAAGTCCGAACGAACCGAGCCTGTGAAAATTATCGGCGGAAAAGGCATTAAGGAGGTTGTAAAATCACTTTGCATAATAGCACCCGAACTGCCGTTTGAAACGAAATGTGTGGAAATTGAGAATAAACACGAAGTTTTTCATATGGGTGAACTTAGAATAGAATCTCTTCTTTTAAAGCATAGTATGACCTGTTACGGCTACAGCATTAATCTTGACAGACAAGGTAAATTTCAGCCGCAAAAGGCTTTGTCACTGGGTATTCCTCAGCGATATTGGGGTACTCTTCAAAAGGGCGAAAACGTTGAACTCAACAATAACACTTATACACCCGATATGGTTTTGGGTGAACCGAGAAAAGGTCTTAAGGTAACCTACTGTACAGATACACGTCCATGCGAATGTTTGGCGGAGTTTGCAAAAAATTCCGATTTGTTCGTGTGTGAGGGTATGTATGCGGAGGAGGATAAATTTGAAAAGGCTCTCGCAAACAAACATATGATGTTTAGAGAGGCTGCCGAAATCGCCAACGCCGCTGATGTTAAAGAACTGTGGCTTACACATTTCAGTCCGTCGCTTAACAACCCCGAAGATTATGCGGATTTTGCCTGTGAGCTTTTTGAACACACGCTTATTCCGTCCGATTTACAGAAAACAGAACTGAATTTTTAAAATTTGTGAAAAGTGCTATAAAATCAGTTTATAAATTTTACTAAAAAAATTTAACAAGTACTTGATTTTTGGTAAAAGATATAGTATAATAAATTCAAACAAGAAAAATTATATTACCATAAGCTTTCTTGAAGCGTTATGCTTTTACATAGATAAGCTAAAAACGAAAGGAAGATTTCAATGTACAATTCAAAAATTTCCCGACCTTTCGCAAATCAGTATTAGCAACGCTTAATTTAAAATTCGGACGAACAGCACAGGTAATAATCTGTACTCGCTAAATTCGTCCGAGTTAAAGCGTTTTTCATTTGGAGGATAAGCCAATGAACAGTTTGTGTATTATTCAGATTGATTATTAAAAAGTCAATATAATGCTTTTAGCGTTCATCTTTATGAGGTAAGTTCCAATGAACATTTAATAATGAAAAAGTGTAGTCATAATGATGCTTCCTAAACACACGAAATCCGCTCCGAACGTAAGTCGGGGCGATTTTCGTTTTTTTAAAAAATTCTTTGTACAGCAAAATAAACTTCCGATTATCGAGAACTAAAACAATTACGCATTACGAATTACGAATTAAAAATGCCCGCCGTAGGGACGGGCATTTTTTTATAATTGTGAGGTTATATTTTATCCAGAGTAAACGTCTGAAAATCGTCCGTATAATT
>CADCHW010000062.1 GCA_902801245.1 uncultured Ruminococcus sp. | reverse complement strand
TCGTATGATAATTCGACTTCTCTTTTGGCTGTTCCAAGTCAAGACGGAAAGGTTCTTGCAACAATCAAGGGCAGTGACGAATTGAGAATTTATAAGGAAAATTTTTGCGGTTTTGAAAATGATACGTATTGGTACGTGTACGTACCGAGTTCCGATAAATGGGGTTATGTGGAAAGCTACTTTTTTATATAGAAAATTAAAATAACGGTGATATAAAATGATTAAAACGAATAAAATATTATGTACAGTGATTGCTTCGGCGATGATATTGTCGTCATTTGCAGGCTGCGGCAGTAAAGACGAAAATCCTGTTAATACTGCAACCTTTGATACTGCGTCAATAGTCAAAGAGGAGGTGACGTCTTCACAGACGGAATCAAGCTCGGCGGCGGAAACCAAAAGCCAAAAAAGCGAAAAGAAAATTTTATATGTTACAGGAGGGGAAACAGTGCCGTTTTCGGCAGAGGGTTCGGAGAACTACGAGCCTACGGGCGAGCTTGCAAAGGGTACTAAACTCGAAACGGAACAGGAGGACTTGTCGGCAGAATATGTGCTTGTGTATAATCCTAAGGATAAAACAAGTGGTTATGTGAAAAGTATTTACCTTGTTGCAAACGAAAGCGAGATTGCCAAGGGCGAAATTCTTGTTGTGGTTGAGGATAATGTCGATTTGTTTGTCAAAGCGGACGGCGATAAAAATAACGTTGTGAGAACTCTAGCCAAGGGCGAGGAGGTTAAAGCGTTGGCGAAAGTGTCGGGCGATTATTGGAAAGTGATTACATTGGGAGATGAGGCTGTCGGTTTCGTTAATATGCTGAATGTTATAGGTTCGGATAAGAATGAGGTTGACAGCACTGTAAGCAAGAGTAACGGAAGTAAGGCGGATAAAACCGCTTCAAACAGCAGTTCTGTAAATTCAAGTAACGGCAGTACACAGGTATATACTACAGAAAATATTCTTGTGGGAGGAGATAGCACGGGTACAACCACAAATTACGGAGGTACTTCAGGTACAGCGAGTTCCGCAGGTTCTTCCGGTACGGTAAATCCGAGTACACCCGGTAACGTTCAGTCGGATAGTCCGACCGATAACCCAACTCAGACTACAGAGGGCAGCACGGATTTTTCGTCTGTTGTCGCAAAAGCACGGAATAATGTCGGCGGAAATTGGGCGGCGGCTTTGGTGGAACTCAGTCAGGGAGATGAAATAATTTCCGATAATGATTCACAAATGCAGGCGGCGAGCCTGATTAAACTCTTTATTATGGGTGCAATATATGAGAAATACGATACCTATAAAGAACAGGATTCTAATATAGATAGTTATCTTTACAGTATGATTACCGTGAGTGATAATACGGCGGCTAATAACCTTGTGAGAATTTTAGGCAGTGGAAACACCGACGCAGGTAAAAATGTTGTTACATCATATTGCAAAACCCACGGTTACAATAATAGTTCTATGGGGAGATTACTTCTTGAAAGTACTATTAACGGTGACAATTATACATCGGTCGGAGATTGTGCAAGATTTCTTACTAAAGTGTACAGAGGAGAACTGGAGCATTCGGACGATATGTTGAATTTGCTAAAACAGCAAACGAGAACTTCAAAGATTCCGGCAGGCGTGCCGAATGGAGTTGAAACAGCAAATAAAACAGGCGAACTTGATGCGGTGCAGAATGATGCGGCGATTGTGTTTGCGGATAGACCGTATGTGCTTTGTGTTATGTCGGAGAATGTACCGGCAGGAAGTGCAGTGTCGGCGATTGTTACATTGTCGTCGGAGGTTTATGGTATGGTTAATAATTAACTTTCGGGGAAGCGAAGCTTTAAAAAGTTTGGTCAAGCTTTTTAAAGCTTGCGGATTCCAAAGGCAGAGCCTTTGGTCGCTGACGAAACAAAGCAACGTAGAAAATAAACTATCCTCAGCGAAACTAAATAAAATTTTCACAGAAACACAAAAATAAAAACATATACAAAAACGTACCTATCCGCACAGACTAAAACAGGCAACAGCGAAGCGAATTGCCGGTCGTTAGAAATATAACTACAAAATAATAAAACAGCGGCAGAACTCACGTAAAAAGTGAACTCTGCCGCTGTTAGTTGTGTTGCGAAAATAAAAAAATAATTGCTGTAATATCTTTTGAAATTATTGAATAATAAAATTATTAAGTTCCCTGATAGTCATATCAATAGGGTGAACTACCCATTGTCTAAAGCCAATGGGCTTCCTGCTTCATCGTCCGTCCTCGTAACCTACTAACTCCACAGGCGTAAAATCGGGCTGAACCGTCCCTACTGTTGTTAGTATAACACAAAGCTACGCTTTTGTCAACCTTAACCCCTCCGTCAGCCTTACGGCTGCCACCTCCCCTAAAAGTGGAGGCTTTTTGGTTCTCAATTTATCAAAGTCGCCCCTCATAGGGGAGATGTCCGCAGGACAGAGGGGGTTACTTGAATTTGCTAATTCTTTTAGATTTTGAGTATAATTCCTCATTAACGAAAGTTCCGTATTCCCGTAATCTATCAATATACATCATAATTTCATCATCAATAATTTCCCCCGGAATTATTATCGGCACTCCCGGAGGGTACGCATAAATATATTGGTTACTAATATTACGACAAAAACATTCACCGATACTAAGCTCCGACGCTTCAACAAGACTTAATCCCGAAGCTTTAGGCTTCGGCATTTTCAAAATAGGCACGGATTTTCCGTCGGATTTTATACCCTCGTCAATTTCAAGCAAAGCCGCCGATAATCTGTTAAAACCCTTTTCCGTGTCGCAAACGCTTGTCATCGCAACCGCATAGAACGGATACGACATTTCAAGCTCTAAATGATACTTGTTACGGAGAATATTCATCAACTCAACTCCGTTAATGTTTGTGCCGTTGGTGCAAATCACAATTTTTCCGTAGTCAAAACAGTAGAAATTGTGGTCGGAAATATCGTCATTTCCGTGACACAGAACTTTCAAATGCTTTAAATCTCTAATGTTTTCAGAAAATCTTAAAAGATTATTCTTATACTTGACGAAATATTCATCGCTGTTCATCAAAAAGTCGAAACAATTGTCAATCGACGACATCAGCACATATGACGGACTGCTTGTTTCAAAAATCGCAAGTGCGTTTTCAAATTTCTTATGCGGCACTAAACCGCCGTTCACGTGGGCAATCGCCGTCTGGGTGAGAGAGGGGAGAGTTTTGTGAAGACTTGAAATCACAATGTCCGCACCGCTCGAAATAGGCTCGCCGCCGCAAAAATCACAGAAACTCTGGTGAACTCCGTGTGCATTGTCAACTATTAAAGGTATGTTGAAACTGTGAGCAATTTTCGCAATAGTCGCAATATCACTTATAACACCCTCATAAGTGGGTGACGTTATCACAACAGCCTTTGCGTTCGGGCAAGCTTTAATCGCCAAAAGAACGCTGTCGGGGGTGACGCTGCCGCTGACACCGCTCTTGATGTCTTGCTCGGGATAGATGAATTTCATCTTCAAATTGTTCAGAAGACAACCGTTATATACCGCTTTGTGACAGTTTCGTGCAAGTATTATACTGTCGTTATATTTTGTAACTGCGTGAATTGCTGCTAAAATTCCGCAGGTACTGCCGTTTATCAACATATAGGAATGTTCGCTGTGGAAAATTTTTTCGGCTTTTTCGGCGGCAGTTCTTAGAATTCCGCTCGCATTGTGAAGATTATCAAAGCCGTCAATCTCCGTGATGTCGATATTAAACGGAAAAGAAACACCGAGCATTTCGGTGTTCCTCTTGTGACCCGGCATATGAAAAGGATAATTTTCCGTTTCGGAATAATCCTTTAGTTTTGCAAACAGACTATTCGGTCGATTCATCTGTGTCTGTTCCTTTGAAATTGTCAAGAAAACCGCCTATTTTTTCGGGCAGATAATCTTGTGCGAAATCAAGTATTTTATCGCCGAGAGCAGCCTTAAGATTATCAAGTGCATCGTTCAAAATCGGGTTTGTTTCAAGGTGAATTTGGTCTTCGTAAACTACAAGGTTTTCAATATCCACGTCAACGTTCATATCTATTCCCGGAATCTGAAAACGGAAATGCGTGGGCAAATTGACGGATAAATCGTCAAATGAAATGTATTCCGATATAACTTCCAAATTTGTCTTTTTCAGTTCGTGAACAATTAACTTCTTCGGTATTTTTAGTTTACCAACCTGAGCGTTGCTGAAAATTAATTCGATTTGCTCGGTGGTTCGATTGAAAAATATTTCGACATCTGCGGAAAAGCCTAGTTTTTTCTCGTTGTGTTCGACTTGGAAATAAAGTCGGCTGGGTTTACCCGTGTTTATGTCAATGTATGCCGCAAGCAGCTTGTAATTTTTGTTGAAAAGTCCCTTATCGTTCGCCTGTTCGATAAGATAGGCTATCATTGAATTAAGCTCGTCTTCGGTGATGTCGGATTGATTTCCGAGAACAGCGTTTAAAGCTATTGACTGTACGGCGGAAATATCAGGGTCTGTATAATATTTGTCGGTGTTTTCATCTGTATAGGCAAGTTTCAGACAGATGAGAAATGCAAGTAAAAGTAACAGTATTATTATGGCTAGAATTGTGAGGATTGGTTTTAACTTTTTGATATGTAACAACTCCTTTTTGTGGGAATGTATATAATTTACAATAATATTGTTAAGGGGATATTAATAAATTATTACGGATTTATTTTAATTCCGCAATTGTAACCCCTGCTTCGCCCTCTCCATAAACTCCTAATCTAAAACTCTTCACATACTTACACGTTTTCAAATATTTCTGCACCTCATTACGCAATACTCCCGTACCCTTACCGTGAATAATAGTTATCTGATTCATATTCATCATAATCGCCGAATCAATCGCTGATTCAAGCTCCATAATGGCTTCAATCGCCGTCATACCTCTGAGGTCAACCTCTGTAACCGCTTTGACATCAATGTTACTTCTATTCACTGCACGTTTTGATGTGGTATAATTTTGCTTTTTCTTTTTAGTATTGAGTAATCGGAGGTTAGAAAGGTTCACTCTGGTCTGAATAATACCTGCCTGAACAAGTACTTTACCCGAACTATCGGGAAGTTCAAGAACTGTACCGTTTTTGTCAATGTCAAAAATAAGTACTTCATCGCCGACTTTGAGCTTTCTTGGTAAAGTATAGCCGTCATTTGCTTTTTTGGCAATAGGGTCGGCGGTCTGTTCAAGGGCTTTGATTTGACTTTTCAGCTTCGCTTTATCCTCGGCTTCGACATCTGTCTTTTTCTTTGCGGCTTCAATTTCGTCGAGAAGTGCAAGTGCCTGTGCCCTCGTTTTCGACATAAGCTGCTGTGCTTCCTGTCTTGCTTTTTCGATTTCGTTCTCGGCTTCCCTGCGGACTTTCGCAAGCTCCTCTTCGGCTTTCCGCTGTGCTTTTACGGCTTTGCGGCGAGCGTTCTCGATTTCCTTAGCCTTTTTGTCAAGACCCTGCTGCTGCTTTTCAAGTGCCGAAACGACATTCTCAAACTCACGGCTTTCACTCGAAACAAGCTGTTCCGCCTTTTCGACAAGCTCCTTTTCCATACCAAGACGGAGCGAAATTGCAAAAGCATTCGAGCGTCCCGGCACACCGATAAGGAGTTTGTAGGTGGGGCGGAGGGTGGCAACGTCAAATTCACAGCTGCCGTTTTCGACACCTTTGGTTTGTAGGGCAAATGCTTTTAATTCAGCATAATGTGTGGTGCAGGCAATTTTTGCACCCTTGCTTCGGAAATCTTGAAGAATCGCAATCGCAAGTGCCGCTCCTTCGATTGGGTCTGTACCTGCTCCAAGTTCGTCAAGAAGTACAAGAGAACGATTGTTGCAGGTCTTTAAAATGTCAATTGTGTTGGTAATGTGAGCCGAAAATGTCGAGAGTGACTGTTCAATACTCTGTTCGTCGCCGATATCCGCAAATACATAGTCAAACACACTCAGACGGCAATTGTCCGCCGCAGGAATCATAAATCCGCACATTGCCATTAATGACAGCAAACCGATAAGCTTTAACGAAACTGTTTTACCGCCTGTGTTCGGTCCCGTGATTATGAGCGTGTCAAAATCTATGCCCAATGTCACGTTAGCCGCAACTACTTTTTCGGGGTCTATAAGTGGGTGACGTGCCTTTTTTAACTCGATGATACCCTCGTTGTTCATCAGCGGCAATGCGGCTTTCATCTTGTAGGCAAGGTCGGCTTTCGCAAAGATTACGTTCAGTTCAACTGCGGCTTGGTAGCTGCGTATAACCTGATTTGCAATTTCCGCAACCTCGGCTGTGAGTTTATAGAGAATTCTTGCGATTTCGTCTTGCTCCTTTGATTCCAGAACTTTAATCTCGTTGTTAGCTTCGACTATCGCCATAGGTTCTATAAACACCGTCTGACCGCTGCCGCTGGTGTCGTGAACAAGTCCCGGAACATTGCCTCGGCATTCGGCTTTTACCGGAATTACAAAACGTCCGCTTCGCATTGTAATTATATTATCTTGAAGATATTTTTGAACAACGCTGCTTCTAATCATTTTGTCGAGTTGGTCACGGGCTTTTGATGAGGTAAGTCGGATTTTTCGGCGAATGTTCGCAAGTTCGGTTGAAGCGTTGTCGGCAATTTCGTCCTCGGAGATGATAGACGAGGTAATTTTATCCTCAACATATCTGCTCGGGATAAGCGTGTCAAAACGGATATCAAGAGCAGTCGCAACGGTTTGTGATTTTTTTCGCCACTCCTTTAGTGTGCGGATAACGTGAAGTACTTTCGCAATCTTCAAAAGTTCGGCGGTGGATAGGGAAGAGCCTGTTTTTGAACGGCGGAGTGAGTCGGTCACGTCAACAAGACCCCCGAACGAGGGAGAGCCGAAACGTCCAGAAAGTGCGTGGGCATCGCTTGTTTCCTTTAAAAGTGCGTTTACTTTGTCCAGATTTTTTTGAGGGGTTATGTTAAGCATCATTTCCTTGGCATCGGGGCAGGCGGTGAGGTCGGCGGCACGGGTAAGGATTTTGTCAAGTTCTAAAGCATGATAATGTTTTTGCAGTTTATTTTCGATTTCAGTCATTTTTTCACTTCCAATTATTTTTATATGTAAACCAGTACTTATTCATTTTTTTCAATAAATCAATGTTCAATTCATACTCTCCGCAGTCGCTTTCGGGGATAACCGAATCAACCGCACAGTACGGACAAAGTGCCGTTTTACCTTTACCTGTCGGATCGTTAAGCCAAACGCCGTTAATTTCGTTGAAAATTTCATCGATATTGAAAATTTTCAAACAGTAAAAGCAGCCGCACATATTTGAATTATTCAAAATATCTTCATTAGCGGTACATTTTGTATGTAAGCATTCCAAAAATTCGTCTGTATACTCGTTCATAATTATCACCTAAAATATTTATTCACAATTACGCATTGAATTTCAGTGTTCGGAAGTCAAATTTGTTAAAGTTTTGGAGAACGGATTCGTCACTGCCCCAAGAGTACACAAGATAGTAATTGTCGAAATCAGACACATTTTCAAGACGTTCAAAACTGTAGTCACCGTTTTCAATGACGGAAATTTCGGCAGTGTCTTGACTTTCGATAAGATAGTCGTTGCGGTCTTCACGAATTTCGGAGTAGTATTCGTTAAGCTCGTCCTCGGTAAGCTCAGATTTAATCAGCATACCGCCAAAAAAATTTATATTGCTGCCGCTGCCCGTAAGCTTGCCGGTGGCATTAATGCTCTCAATAAACACGGTATTTTCGGGGAGGGGAGTTTCAAGGAGGTCGTTTTCAATCTGATTTGCGACATAGCTGTTATGTAACGGCACAAGAACACCTACCAGACATACTACCTTAAGAATATTATAGCATAATGTCAAGACAAGTGCTCTCTTGAGATATTTGACATCTAAATATTTTGCTAACTTTAAAACTCTGATTACAATTCTTATTTTTGACATCTTAATTCACCCGTCTTTTAATAATGCGTAATTGTGGTGGGGGAAGTTGGTTTTTATTGTAAAATTTTGTTTTATTAAATAAATTTTCTGTATAATTTAAGCCTTATCAAAAAGATAAATTGATTTTTATATAATTACACATTACGTATTGATTTATAGAATTCAAGTGTTTTAAATCTGCGGTTGATTTGTGAATGAATATATTCCTCTGCGGCATATTCAAGAACAGGCTGTGCATCTTTTGTCAAATTGAATGCGAAAAGTTTCTTAAATTCGGCATAAATACAGTGCCGCATAGCGTGAGTTACACCCGAACCCGTCAAAATTTTGTGTTGATTGTAGTTTCCGATACAGTCGCCGCAAACTATAATACCCTTTTCGGGGATAAAATACATTCGCTCGTGTTCGTAACAGGCACAGCTGTCGCAGCAGACAAGATTCGGCATATATCCCGACATACTCATAAGACGAAGCTCGAACGCACTTTTAATCACGGTGGGTGAACGGTCGCCCTTGCCCAGAACGTACAGAGCATTGAGGGCAAGGCGGAGATGTTCCTCGGCGGTGTCCTCTTCGGGGGCAAGCTCGGAGAGAAGCTCGCAAAAGTACTGGGCAAGGGTGAGCTTTTCGATGTCACGGCGGAGGGGCATAAACACCTCCTGAGCGTTGCCCTCGTCAATTATGTAATGCTCCCGGTTCTTGTAAATCACAAACCGGGAATATGTGAGAAGACCCGAAGCCGCACTTTTCGGGCTTTTAATACTTTTTGCTCCGTGAATAAACGCTGTAATAATTCCGTTACTTCTTGTTAGAATAGTTATTACTTTGTCCTGTTCCTTTATACTCTGTTCTCGAATAACCAGTCCGTCCGTACTGAACTTCATTTTTTTCCTCCGGAGAATTTATTTGTTCTTTCTTGATTAACGCATATCTGAGATAATCGTTCACACTGCCAGAGTTTGTAAAGCTTTTCCACGCATCTTTTTCATTCATAACATATTACCTCCGAAAAAATCTTTGTCACTAATACAACTAATATAATTATATGATTTTTCGTTTTCTAAATACGTGAAGACAGTCTTTTTTAAAAAAAACTTTACGTACCCGACCGAGCGTTTATTCAGGGCGGTAGTTTTAGATATACTTTATTTCTTCCGATAACAATCACTTCAAATGCTTTTACCGTGAAAATAGTTTTTTATACTCGAATGCGTTAAGATTTAGCGACAATATTAAAAAATTGAGAATTTTTTAAAAACCCCTCCGTCCGCCTTACGGCTGACACCTCCCCTAAAAGGGGAGGCTTTTTGGTTCTCAATTTATCAAAGTCGCCCCTCATAGGGGAGATGTCCGCAGGACAGAGGGGTTTACTTTAATTTGCTAAATCTTTTAGATTTTGAGTATAAAACAACTTCACAAACCTAAATTGGATTTAGTTAATAATTTTAGATGGCTCTACTCACAATTTATTTTTAACCTGTAACGGTAACCAACAAAAGTTAAATAAGGTAATAAAAGTTGAACTATAAAAGATGTCACACCTTCGCTCCTCTCCTGCGGGCGTTGCCCGCTTAATCAAAGTTGTTTTCGTCGTAACCCAGCGAACGCAAAATTCCCTCACGGTTTCGCCAATCCTCTTTTACCTTAACCCAAAGAGTCAAATTGACCTTGCAGTCAAAAAAGTTTTCCATATCCTGCCGTGCATACGTGCCTATCTTCTTAAGCATACAACCGCCCTTGCCGATGATAATTCCCTTGTGGCTTGTGCGTTCACAGTAAATTGTTGCGTCAATGTCCGTAAGTCCGCTGTTGTTACGCTGCTTGAAACGTTCGATAACTACCGCCGTTCCGTGGGGGATTTCCTTGTCGGTAAGACGGAGAATTTTTTCACGGATAATTTCGGCTGCGAGAACTCTTTCCGGCTGGTCGGTTACGGTGTCGGGGTCGAATAGGTGCATACCCTCTTCGGCTTGCTTTTCAAGTGCCTTAATCAAATCGTTTATGCCGCTTCCCGTTTGTGCCGACACGGGAACAATATCGTCAAAATCATACTCCGTACTGTAGGCGGAGATTTTCTCTATAAGTTCGCTCTTCTCTTTGAGCTTGTCAATTTTGTTGAGTGCAAGAACCGCCGGCAAATTCAGCGACTTGAAACGCTCCATAAGAAGTTTTTCGGTGTCGCCGGGGATTTTGTCGCACTCCGCAACAAGCAGACAAGCGTCAACTCCGCCGACCGATTCGTTGATTGAACGAACCATATATTTTCCTAGGCTGTTTTTGGGTTTGTGAAGTCCCGGGGTATCGATAAAGACAAGCTGGGTTTCGTCCTTTGTGTAAACTCCCATAATTCGTGTTCGGGTGGTCTGAGGTTTTGAAGATACGATTGTGATTTTTTGACCCAGTATTTTATTGAGAATAGATGACTTTCCCACGTTCGGACGACCTACTATTGCGATGAATGCTGTCTTTTGCATAAGTATGTACCTCTTTTCGATTTTTATTCATAAGATTATTATAATATTTTTTCGGGGAATTGTAAATCGTTATTTTGAACAATTCGTAATTGTGATGTGGGGAAGATTGTCTTTCTTGCAGAGGTTATAAATTTGTTGGATTTTTTATCCTCGTTTTTAGTGTTGTGCCTAACACAGAACAAATTATCCTGCGTCTAAATTGTTCAACTTATTTCCCAACAGTTCCTTGTAATGTTTGGTTGATTGGGGGTAAATTTACTCAATTGCTCTTTTGTGAGTTCGGGGCAGGTTTCATCGGGATTGCACATTGCACATTGATAATTGCACATTGGCAAAAACAATACTGCCCGCCGAAAAACAGCGGGCTTAATCGTATTGTTTTTTCAAAATCGAAAAATTCAGAAAATCAAAAAATTACTGGTCAATAACATATGAGGACGAAGCCGGAAGTCCCAATTGCTCCATAACAAGTTCTTCCTTTTCTCTCATATGTACTCGCTCAAGTCCTGTTTCGTGGTCGTAACCCAGAAGATGAAGAACCGAGTGAGCCGTGAGATAGCCGACCTCCCTTTGCAGAGAATGACCGTAAAGTTCCGCTTGGTCTACAGCTTTCTCCATTGAGATAACTACGTCGCCAAGCATTTTTGCCCCTGTGGTCGGGTCGGTGTCGTACACACCGTTTTCACCGAGCGGAAAAGACAGAACATCTGTCGGAGCGTCCTTTTCCCTGTACTGGAGATTTAACTTCTGAATCTCCTCGTTATCCACAAAGGTAACGCTTATCTCCGCCGAGCCTTCAAATTTTTCGAGTTTCAAAACTGCATTGCAGCAGCGGCGGATAAGCATACGCATACCTGTCGGGATTTTTACCTTCTTTTGCTTGTTAGTAATAACTACTCTTATTTTGTCAGTCATTTGTTATGCCGTGCCTCCTCTATTTTAGCATACGCTTTGATTATATCCTGCACAAGCTTGTGACGGACAACGTCCTTTTCACTGAATGTTACCTGTGCAATGTCGTTAATGTTTTTCAACACCTTTATACATTCCTTTAGACCGCTTCGGCTGCCGCCGGGCAAATCTATCTGTGTGATGTCGCCTGTGATAACCATTTTGGAGTTGAATCCAAGTCGGGTAAGGAACATCTTCATTTGTTCGCCTGTGGTGTTCTGTGCTTCGTCAAGAATGATAAAGCTGTCGTCGAGAGTTCGTCCTCTCATATATGCAAGCGGAGCAACTTCAATGTTGCCACGCTCAACGTAACGCTGGTAGGTTTCCGCTCCGAGCATATCGAAAAGTGCGTCATAGAGCGGACGAAGATAGGGGTCAACCTTGCTTTGCAGGTCGCCGGGGAGAAAACCGAGCTTTTCGCCTGCTTCAACCGCCGGTCGGGTGAGGATAATTCTGTTCACTTCGTGAGCCCTGAAAGCTGTTACAGCCATAGCAACCGCAAGATAAGTCTTGCCTGTTCCGGCAGGACCTACGCCGATTGTGATTGTGTTGTTCTTTATAGCGTCGCAGTATTTTTTTTGACCGATAGTTTTCGGTTTGATAGGTTTGCCCTTTGAGGTCACGCAAATGCAGTCGCCGGCAATTGAGGAAAGCTTTGCTTCGCTGCCCTCGTTCACAAGTGAAATGCAGTAGCGGACGTTTTGTTCGTTGAGATTTTCGCCTTTGTTGATAAGCGATAGCAGACTGTCGATAGCCTTGCATGCAAGCGAAACTTTTTCGGCATCGCCGCAGACTTTCAGTTCCGAGCCACGAACAATAACTCTGACCGAATATTCTTTTTCGATAAGCTTTATGTTTTCGTCAAAGCTGCCGAAAAGCATAACCGCCTGCTCCATTCTTTCTATATTAATTATTTGTTCAATCATTTTTTTAATACGTGTAGCGACTCCTTCTGTAAAATTACTTCACGAACCCGACCGAAAGTTGGTTCGGATAGGGAGTTTTAGGTCTGTCTATTATAGTTTGTGTTTAATCTGTTACTTTTATCAGCTAAAGTTAAATAAGGTAACAAAAGCTGATTTATAAAATATGTTGCACCTTCGACCCTCTCCCGTCGGCGTTGCCGACTGCCGACTTGCCGACTGCCGACTTATTGAAAATTATAAAATCCTTCAATCAAGTCCGCAACGCAGATTTCAAGCGGTTCGGAATTATCCTTGTAAATCCCTGCTGTAATAGTATCTGCAAATTGATAGCGAATAAACCCTATAATATTGCTGTCTGATTCAAATTTATATACATTGGTATACTCTGTTTTTGGGTCGATTATCCAGTATTCACGCACACCGCTGTTTTTATATAGATTGAATTTTTTTCTGTAATCATTTGAAGCGTTGCTTGAAGCGACTTCGATAACCCAGTCGGGAGCACCGATACATCTTTTTCCATTGCTTTTACTCATATCGCACAATACAAATATATCGGGTTCTACGGCATTTCCCAAAAGCTCAACATCGTAAGGAGCAACAAAAGCCCTGCATTTACCGTGATTACGCTTGATATACATATTAATTTCGGTGTAAACCTCGCCGACTATTACCTGATGTATTTCCGTGGGGGCAGCTAAATAATATATTTGACCGTCGATAAGTTCCGCACGGGTATCTTCGGGGAGAGCATAAAATTCTTCCAATGTATAATATTTTGAATCGGTTGCTTTTGCTGCCGACATAGTATTCCCTCACTTTTTAAAATTATCAGTAATTCTCAATTAATTTTGCAATGCAGATTTCAAGCGGTTCGGGGGTGTCTTTGTAAATACCGACAGGGATAGTATCGGTAAAATCATAATATTCAACGTCGGATATATCATTATTAAAATCACAAACAGTAACAGATTCGTTTCGGGGGTCAACTATCCAGTATTCACGAACACCGTTCTTTTGATAGGAATCTCGTTTGGTAACATAGTCGTATGCTGCTTTTTTTGAAGTTATTTCTATAATCCAGTCGGGAGCACCCTCGCAGCGTTTTTCAGTGAGTTTGTTTTTATCGCAAACCACAAAAATATCGGGTTGAACAGTAGTGTTATCGGAAAAAATAACATCTGTGGGAGCGGAAAATACTTCACATTTGCCTTTGTTTTTTTCTATAAAATTAGATATTTTAGTTGTAAGCTTTACTGAAATTCTCTGATGCATTATACTTGGAGCAGGTGACATATAGTAAATTTTACCGTCAATAAGCTCTGCGTTGACATCATCGGGCAAAGAGTAAAATTCATCTAAAGTGTATCTTAAATCAATTGCTGCCATATTTTCACCTCGCATTCAAAAGTATTAATAATCTTCAATCAAATCCGCAAAACAAATTTCCGACTGTCACAATTACGAATTACGCATTACGCATTAATCATTCGCTGATACTATTATAACACAAAACTTTTGAATTGTCATTAAAAAAACAATAATTTTATTATGGTTTTTGAATTTTTATAACTTTTAACTAAACACAATTTTTCAATGTCATTATATTGCACGTTTTTTACAAATGGCATTTGTGCAAATTAACAAATATTAGACAGTTTTTTAAAAGGTTCATTAAACATTATTTTGTACAAATTTATTCATAATATTATTTAATCTTTTATTTTTCGTTTTTTTGCACAAAAAGGATATTTGTAAATTGTTTAATAGTTTTAGAATTAATTTTGATTTTGCTGTTGACAAGTCGGAAAAAACAGTGTATAATACTACCTGTAAAGTAAATGGCTTTACAGCCGACGGACGGTGATTTCTACGGAGAAAAATTTAAAGGTTGCATATTTGTTTGACTTTTACGGGGATATCCTCTCCGAAAAACAGCAGCTTGCCGTGGAGCTTTACTACAACGACGATTTGTCTTTGAGTGAGGTTGCCGCTCAAATCGGTATCAGCCGTCAAGGCGTGAGGGACTCTTTGAAACGAAGCGAAAACGCTCTTTTCGATATGGAAAATAAACTCGGTCTTGCCCAACGTTTCGGCAGTATGCTCGGCGAAATCGAAGCTATTAAACGTAATGCCGCCGAAATTGAGGAGCGTTCGTCCGGTGACGAGAATATCCGTGAGCGTGCGAGAGAAATTTTTTCCTGTGCGGAAAAGCTTGCAAAGAGTTTTTAATTTTAGATTTAAGTACTTTTTAGATATATTAAGAGGTGAATATCTGTGGCTTTTGAAGGACTTTCCGAGAAGCTTGGCAATGCGTTTAAACGCTTGAAAAATAAAGGTAAATTGACCGAGGCAGACGTTAAAGAGGCGATGCGTGAAGTCAGAATGGCACTTCTCGAAGCCGATGTAAACTATAAGGTGGCTAAGGAGTTTACGGCGAAAATTACCGAGCGTGCAGTCGGTGCTGACGTTATGGAAAGTCTTACTCCGGCTCAGATGGTTATTAAAATCGTAAACGAAGAGCTTACCGAGCTTATGGGCGGTGCGGAAGTTAGACTTAATTTCCCCAAAAAACCTCCGTGCATTATTATGATGTGTGGCTTGCAGGGTTCGGGTAAAACTACTCACACTGCCAAAATTGCAAAATTAATGAGAAAACAGGGTCACAGACCCCTCGTTGTCGGCTGCGATATTTACAGACCTGCCGCTATCGACCAGCTGAAAGTTGTTGCGGCTCAAGCGGAAGTTCCTGTGTTTGAAAAGGGTACGCAGAACCCAGTTAAAACAGCTAAGGAAGCCGTTAAATACGCCAAAGACCACGGCAACGACATTGTAATTCTCGATACCGCCGGACGACTTCACATTGACGAAGTCCTTATGGGCGAGCTTGAGAAAATCAAGGAAGCCGTTGAACCTCAGGAAATTTTGCTTGTTGTCGATTCAATGACGGGTCAGGACGCTGTAAACGTTGCGAAATCGTTTAACGAACTGCTTGACATTACGGGTGTAGTTATTACAAAACTCGACGGCGATACAAGAGGCGGTGCGGCACTCAGCGTTAAGGCTGTTACAGGCAAGCCGATTAAGTACGCAGGTACTGGCGAAAAGCTTGACGACCTCGAAATTTTCCACCCCGACAGAATGGCTTCGAGAATACTCGGAATGGGCGATATGCTCACCCTCATTGAGGAAGCCGAGGAGAAAATCGACAAGAAAAAGGCTCAGGAAATGGCGGAGAAAATCACGAAGAGCCAGCTTGATTTTAACGATTTGCTGGAGCAGTTCAGGCAAATCAAGAAAATGGGTCCGATTAAGGGTATCCTTGCAAGGCTGCCCGGTATGGAGAAACAGCTTCAGGACGTTGACATTGACGACAGACAGATTGACAGAGTTGAAGCTATTATTTTGTCGATGACACCCGAGGAGAGAGTGAAGCCGTCAATTATCAATCCGTCGAGAAAGAGAAGAATTGCCGCAGGTTCGGGAATGCAGGTGCAGGACGTAAACCGTTTGCTCACCCAGCTTGAACAAATGCAGAAAATGATTAAAAAGGTCACAAAGAAGAGCGGCAAGAAAAAGTATAAAAGACTTCCGGGATTGGGCGGTCCTATGGAACAGCAGAACGCACAGCCCCAACAAGTTCAGCAGATTCAGCAGAACAGACCTAAGAAAAAGAAAAGAAAGTAATATTAAAATGTTTTCAATCCAATAATATATTGGTAGAAATAGAAACCCTTTGTGGTGGAGGTGAAAAGAAATGGTAAAAATCAGACTTCGTCGTATGGGTGCTAAAAAAGCTCCTTTCTATCGTATCGTTGTTGCTGACAGCAGATATCCGAGAGATGGTCGTTTCATCGAGGAAATCGGTTACTACAATCCGATATCAAATCCCGTTGAACTTAAAGTTGATGCAGACAAGGCTAAAAAGTGGATTGGCAACGGTGCACAGCCGACCGACACAGTAAAGGCTTTGCTCAAGAAAGCAAACGTTATTGAATAATAATTTGCTTTTACTAAATTGACTGTACACCCAAAACAGGTGTGCAGTCGAATTGCGAATTAACAGGGATTATAATAAATTTTTTGATTTGTCGGCGACGCTCACAGTAACAGACCGAAAACTCATTCGGTGCTGATTGTCAAAGCAAACCGACATAACGATTTACGAAAGGAAAATTCTTATGGAAGAGTTACTCGTAACTATCGCAAAAGGTCTTGTGGAGAAGCCGGAGGCTGTTAAGGTTGACGCAGACGAGCCTAACGAGGACGGCACAGTTGTGTATCATATTCACGTTGATGAAGAGGATATGGGTAGAATAATCGGTAAGCAGGGCAGAATTGCCAAGGCTATCCGCACAGTTGCAAGAGCAGCTGCTGTAAGAACAAACAGTAAGGTTATTGTTGAGATTGATTAAGTCGGGTCGCCCCGACAGGCAAGAAGCACACGCTGAAAGCTTTTGACGTGTCTTAATTTCACGGCAATAATTTTGTTGTTTGTTATTTGCTTTAGAAATTATATATTAAAGAATTAAGTGTCTAGTATTTTTCTAGGCACTTTTTACTTGTATAAAGAAAATTTATAATCATTTAAACTGTAACGTTCGATTTTTAGGGAGGTAAAGTCGATAAAAATGGCTTAACCATCGAAAAAAACTTAAATTTTAACACACCCAATACGGCTAATGTTTAGGGGTGCTATTTTTAAAACTTTTGGCTTTGTTATCGGAAAAATCAAAGATATACTCCCTAATTGATGAACGTTACAGTTTAAACAATTAGACATTGCAAATTATGAATTAAAAGTAAATATTTTGTGAACTTTTTCAAAAATATGCATAGTTGTATGCATATTTTTTTCTTTTTGGGGGGTGTTATAAAAGGACTTTTTAAAGTTCGGTTACAGGAGGATTTTTTATGGCACGTCCGAGAAAAAGAGGTTTGGATTATTTTCCGCTTGATGTTAATGTTTTTGATGACGATAAGCTTTTTGATGTTCAGAGTGAGTACGGACCTTTGGGGGAAACTGTTTACTTAAGGCTTGTTTGTCTTGTATATAAGAACGGATATTACTTTAAGTTTGAAAGTATTGATAAGCTTGCGGCTATGGTTATTCGTTCAATCGGAAGCCGTTGGGTTGAGAGTAAGCGTGAAATTGCGGATATTATTAATTTTCTGATTGAGTGCGGTTTGTTTTCAAAGAGATTTGCAGAAATGAATATTCTCACTTCAAAGGGTATTCAGACACGTTTTAAGGCAGCAACGGAACGCAGATGTTCGGGTATAGTTGAGTACAGCCTGATTGACGGAGATAAAGAATTTGTGAATAATGTCGGTGTTGTTGAAACTCCGAAAAATGTTTCGGTGTGTGATTATGCGGAAAAAGATGTTTCAAGGGTTGAGAATGTACCCAATGTTTTGAGATGTGACAAGTCGGAGAAGTCGTTCGATGTTGTCGGTTCGTTTGGTGTTGTTGACGATGTGGAGGAAGCAGGTTTTATGGCATGGAATATTCCCGATTTGGAGTATAGTAACACGTCACGGAGTAATAATTGTATGCAGGGATTGAATGATTTTAGCGATACTGTTGAATCTAACATAACAAGTCACTGTAATTATGATATGAATGAATTAAATGATTTAGATTTCAATGATACTATTGAAAGTAATTTGTCAAGTCACTGTAATTATGATATGAATGAATTGAATGATTTGGATTTCAATAATACTGTTGAAAGTAATTCATCAAGTCATTATGATTATGATATTAACGAATTAAATGATTTGTATTCCTATGATATGATTGAAAACAGTGTAACAAACACCGCTATAAAGAATGATAAAAATACAAAAATTGTTTCTGTGGACAATAATTCGGGTTTCTGTTACAATAATCCCACAAAGAAAAGTAAAGTAAATAAAAGTAAAGTAAAGGAGAGTAGAGCAAACAGCCGCATTTCCGACACGGGGGTCGAAAAATGCGTTCCTCTCTCTATAGAGAAAATTGTGAATGTTTTTAACAATGTGTGCGGTTCTCTGCCAAGAGTTACCAAGATAACCGAGAAGCGTATTCGTGGGGTCAAGTCGATTTCCGACAGGATTAACGGCGACTTCGAGGGTTTGTTCAAGAGGGTAGAGAGGTCGGATTTTCTGTCGGGTCGAAACGGTAAGTGGCTAAACTGCTGTTTTGACTGGATTATTCAGCCGTCAAATTTGGCAAAAATTCTCAACGGGAATTATGATAACTTTGAGTACACGGACAGAAGGTCGGGGAATTTCGCTTATTCCAACAAGTATGATAACGAAGTGGAATATTATGAAAAATTGAAGATGTTATCACCGTGTTATTAATGCGTAATGCGTAATTGTGGTGGGCGGAAGTTGGTTTTTCTTAGAGAGGTTTTTTTGCGTTCGGGGGATTTGTGATTGTTTTTTGGGGGAATTGGTTTGTTTTAGAGAGATTTTTGGTGGGTTCAAAGTAATGTGTATTTATTTTGGGCGGAAGTTGATTTTTCTTCGACCGGCAATTCGCTTTGCTGTTGCCTAGTTGGTTTGATTAGAAAGTTATTTTATCGGAAATTGTTTTTACTTTTTATTTATTTCTTCTTTAATAGTTCATTTAGTTTCGCTGAGGGTAGTTTATTTTCTACTATGATTTGCTGCGTCAGCGACCAAAGGCTCTGCCTTTGGAAACCGCAAGCTTTAAAAAGCTTGACCAAACTTTAATAGGGGTTGCCGCTGCATTATTATAAAGTTTTTTAAATATATTGACGAAATCAAGGTTATATGTTAAAATTTATGTATAGATTTAACGTTTTGGAAGTGAGAATTTATGACATATTGCTATCACTGTATGACCAAGATTGAAAATCCCGAGGGCGAATTTTGTCCCGAATGCGGTAAAAGACACAACGTGCATTATGCTCAGAGTCACGAATTACCTGCCGGTACAATGCTTTGCAGTCAAAGATATATTGTCGGCGGCTGTATTGGTACAGGTGGATTCTCTATTACATATATTGGTTTTGACACTAAAATGAATAGAAAAGTAGTGATAAAAGAAACCTATTACCGTGATGTTTTTTACAGAAATTGTCTGGATAAGTCCGTTGAAGACCCACTTAAAGTCACTTACGGCAATTCCGTTTCTCTCGAAGAGATTATGAACAAGACTATTAAGGAATGCAGAAGCTTGTCGGAAGCGGAAAGTCTTAACAATATTGTGAAAGTTTACGACTGGTTTTCCGAAAATAATACATCTTATATTATAATGGAGTATATTAACGGAAATACTTTGTATGACTGGGTTCAGGAGAAAGGTGCTTACACGTGGCAGTCGCTTTATCGTAAAATGAAACCTCTGATGAAGAGCCTTTCCGTACTGAATAGAAAAGGTGTTATTCACAGGGATATTAAACCCAGTAATATTATGATTAAGCAAGTATATGAAAATAAATATGAATTTGTACTGATTGATTTCGGGTTGGCTCGTTCCGAAAATGCCCACACTTTGGGTACGGCAGGAATGTCTTTTACTCCGGGATATGCTCCGATTGAGCAGAGAAATTTTACCAAAAACGACGGAACTTATACAGATGTTTATGCTTTGGCGGCTACGATTTATTACGCACTTGTGGGGGAAATTCCCGAAAGCAAAGTAAGCGGTGATGTTTACGAGAACTTCCCGAAGCTTAAGGAGCTTGTTTTTTCCGGCAGAATTTCAAATGCGGTCGGGGCGGCTCTTGATTCGGCTTTACAGCCCGATTACACGAAACGCTGTCAAACAGTTGACGATTTTGTGAATATGATTGAACGTGTTCGTGTTGACGAATTAATTGACAGCGAAGAACAGCATATCCCTTTTCCTACTCCCGAAAACAACGGCGAAATTCCCGGCAGACCCGGATTAAATGATTCACAGCAGAACGATGTTTCAAATGATTCTGATGATGAAAAAAGTCACAAGGGCAGGTGGCTGAATGTATTAATGGCGGCTGTTTTGGTTGTTGTGGCTCTGCCGCTTTTGGCTTTGGCAGGGGTTACTGTGTACAATCATTTTTATCCGCCCGAGCCGAAAATTGATGTTGATACAGATACATCTTCGGGTATTCATTATCTTAATATGCCGTCTGTTGTGGGTTTGACTTACGAACAGTGTCAACTTGTTCTCAACAGTGAAAAATTTGACGTTGAAGTTCGTAAAATTAACAGCAAAAATATGGAGGAAAACAGGGTCGCTCATCAAGAACCTGCCGCAGGCACGAGAATTACGGCGGACGACGGTGAAAAATACAAGGTTGCAGTTTATGTTGTCGAAGATATTGACACGGATACCGACAGCTATGTATTGTCGCCGAATTGTCTTGACAAGGATATCGACGAAGCTGTGAAGCTTTGCGAGGAGCTTGGTTTGAAGTCGGAGTATTATTATCAGGACAGTCACGATTCTGTGGGGGATATTGTCATTTATCAAAGCCCGATGTACGGTGAGTATATTTCACCCGATGTTACGATTACTCTTATTGTGTCGAAAGGTTTGGATAAATCCGAATATGTTGACATTGAGGATTATTTTGGGCTAAAGTACACCGATGTTAAAACGAAACTCGAAGAGAAAGGTTTGACGGTTAAATTCACGAACGAAGAGCGTGACGATTATAATGAGGGTGTTATAATCGGGCAGAGTATTGAAAAAGGTACGGTTGCGGAGGTCGGTTCGGAGATTTCGTTTGTGGTGGTCAAGGAGAAGAAAACCGCAAGCTCAAAGGCGGAGAGTAAGTCGAGTGAGCGGACAACGTCCGCAGGAAACACGTCAAGATAGTTTATTTTATACATAGCTTCACGAACCCGACCGCTGATTTGTCGTTAAAATTAATTTGCGGTCGGATTCATTAGGTAAAGGATAAAAAGAACTGTCTTCATGTATTTTCTGCCGGTGTTCCCGGCAAAAAAATTTGAAAAATTTTTAACTTTTGTATTGACAAAATTTTTAAATCGTGGTAAAATAATTATACCTCGAAAGGGGTTTTATTTTTGTGCCTTTTTGAGGGAGGCTATAAATTACCGCAAAAACGGAGGTGCCGCTACTATGAGAGTGAAAATTACACTAGCCTGCACGGAGTGCAAACAGCGAAACTACAACACCATGAAAAACAAGAAGAACGATCCCGACAGACTTGAATTTAACAAGTACTGTAGATTTTGCAGAAAGCACACTCTGCATAAGGAAACGAAGTAAGTAACGGAGGGTTACAATATGGCTCAGAAGAAAAAAGCCGACAAGAGTGCGGACGAGCAGCAGGAGAAAAAGTCCTCCGCTAAAAAGTCCGAGTCTTCGGCAAAAACGGACAAGAAATCGTCTGATAAGAAGCCATCGGATAAAAAGTCGGATAAAAAATCCGATAAGAAAGATAAAAAACCGTCTTTCTTTTCCGGAATAGCCAAGTACTTCAGGGAATGCAAGAGCGAAATTAAGAAAATCGTTTGGCCGACTCCAAAGGCTACTTTCAGAAATATGGGTATTGTACTTGTAGTTCTGCTAGTCCTCGGGTTGTTTATTTACGGCCTTGATACGGGCTTGTTAGCATTGCTCAAGCTTGTTATGGACATCTAATCTGAGTTAAATGCCGAAAGGATGATATCTGTGCCGGAGGATTTCAAATGGTATGTCGTTCATACTTATTCTGGTTACGAAAATAAGGTAGCGTCAAATCTTCAAACTACCGTTGAGAACAGAAATCTTCATCACTTGTTTGATGATATCAAGGTTCCCACAGAGATTGTGGAGGAGATTACAGACGGAAAAACCAAAGAGGTTGAACGCAAGCTTTTCCCGGGATATGTATTTATTAAAATGGTGTACACAGACGAGTCTTGGTATGTGGTCAAGAATATAAGAGGCTGCACAGGATTTGTCGGTCCTGAATCAAAGCCCGTTCCGCTTACGGACGATGAGGCTTCGAAAATGGGCGTTGAAACCCATACTGTTGAGGTTTCGTACAATGTCGGAGATGTTGTTAGAATTATTGACGGTCCGCTTGAGGATCTTGTCGGTAATGTCGATAATATCGACATTGCAAATAATAGTGTTCGTGTTATCGTTTCCATGTTCGGTAGAGAAACACCGGCTGACCTTGAACTTAATCAGGTTGAGCCGTTAGAATAAAAAATATGGGCTTTGTCGCAACGTCTGTTCCGGACGCTGCAAAGTGGGAGGAATGAAATTTTTTAAAGCATTCCGTTCTACCACTATTTTTGGAGGTGCAATTAAAATGGCTCAAAAGGTAACAGGATTTATTAAGCTCCAGATACCTGCCGGCAAGGCAACACCGGCACCGCCTGTAGGACCTGCTTTAGGTCAGCACGGTGTCAACATTATGGCGTTCACAAAGGAATTTAATGAACGCACAAAGAATGACGTTGGTATGATCATTCCTGTAGTTATTACAGTTTATGCAGACCGTTCTTTCACATTTATCACCAAAACTCCGCCTGCTGCCGTTCTTATTAAGAAGGCTTGCAACATTCAGAGCGGTTCGGGTGTGCCGAATAAGAATAAGGTCGCTAATATTACCCGTGAGCAGGTCAGAAAGATTGCAGAGCAGAAAATGCCTGATTTGAACGCAGCAAGCATTGAGTCTGCCGAAAGCATGATAGCGGGAACAGCACGCAGCATGGGCGTTGTTGTTGTAGACTAATTTACTGACTGAAACCCGGGTGGGAGGACAGAATCCGCAATTACCACTCAATAGGGAGGAAATTTAATGAAACACGGTAAGAAGTATGTTGATAGTGCAAAGCAGATCGACAGAACAAAATTTTATGAAACTAACGAGGCTCTTGAAACAGTTCTCAAAACTGCAACAGCTAAGTTTGATGAAACTATAGAAGTACACGTAAAGCTCGGCGTAGACGGCAGACATGCCGACCAGCAGGTTAGAGGTGCTATCGTTCTTCCGAACGGTACAGGTAAGAGTGTGAGAGTTCTTGCAATCTGCAAGGGCGATAACGAGGCTCTTGCTAAGGAAGCCGGTGCTGATTACGTTGGTGCTGAGGAGTTTACACAGAAGATTCAGCAGGAGGGTTGGATGGACTTTGACGTTCTTATTACAACTCCCGACTGTATGGGTCTTGTAGGTCGTTTGGGTAAAATCCTCGGTCCCCGTGGCTTGATGCCGAACCCGAAAGCCGGTACTGTAACACCTGATATCGCTAAGGCTATCAAGGAAGCTAAGGCAGGTAAGATTGAGTATCGTCTTGACAAAACTAATATCATTCACTGCCCCATTGGTAAGGCTTCATTCGGTGTAGAGAAACTTCAGGAGAATTTCGATACATTACTTGGTGCTATTGTTAAGGCAAAGCCGGCTGCTGCAAAGGGTCAGTATGTTAAGTCTTGTGCCGTTGCGTCTACAATGGGTCCGTCAGTAAGAATTAACCCCAGCAAGTTCCAGGCTTAATTCTTTGAAAAATGTCAACCGCAATCCCACCGGCTTTAGACGGTGGGTTAAGGTTGACAAAAGCGTAGCTTTGTGTTATACTAACAACAGTAGGGACGGTTC
>CADCHW010000061.1 GCA_902801245.1 uncultured Ruminococcus sp. | reverse complement strand
ACGTTCGTCAATTAGGGAGTATATCCTTGATTCTTCCGATAACAAAGCCAAAAGTTTTAAAAATAACACCCCTAAATATTATCCATATTAGGGTGTGTTGAAATTCAAGTTTTTTTCGATGGTTAAGCCATTTTTATCGACTTTACCTCCCTAAAAATCGAACGTTACAGTTTAATAGCAGGATTGTTGTTATCTGTAAAAGAAATTTCTTTCTTTTTATCCGGCAGCGGTTCGGTATGCGAAGATTGTAGATATTCTATAAGCCCATCAAAATTGATAAGCCTTTTGCAGCCGCATTTTACTGTGGGAATTGCTCCCGACAATGCAAGGCGGCGAACAAAATACTTCGATACTGCTGTATTCGGGTCGAGTTCTTTCAACTCTCTGTAACACTCGTCAAGCGTTCTCATTCTCGGAAGGTATGTGATCTCTGCCATAAAATATTTCACTCCTTTTACGTAGCATAAGTTCCGCTGACCAATCGGCTATCGCCTACGGCTCTGCCTTTTGGAGCGTCACTTAATTTTAGGCTTGCACACAGCCCCCGGAATGTGTTACAATACTTGTAGGGCTGTGTACTCTTTGGTTGGTGTTCAGTCTTTGCCGTTGGCTTTCGTGGTGGTTAGTCAACGGCTTTCTTATTTTGGCGTTTCTTGCTACATTCATCACAGAAAATCTGACAGCCGAAAGCGTCAATACCATTATCCGTAATAAAGTCGCCCCAATCGCCCAAGTCTATCTTTTCCTCTGCTCCACACTCTCCGCAGCGGAAATACACGTTATCACAGCTTACAGATGTGTTAATCTCGCATTCGTCTGAAATCTTCGTCTTAACATAAAATAATGAATCCATAATATTAGCCCTCCGCTCTCTTGTTTACCGCTGCCACTTTGTCAATAATAGTGAGCAGCTCTTCTTTTTCTGCCTTGTCAAGCTCAAAGTACAGTTTGCGTGTAAGGTATGCTTGACTTTTACCCATATAGGCAGCCACTTCATAGAGCTTTACGCCCTGTTCTTTTGCTCTCGCTCTGACATCGGTGTTCTTCAGCATTGCCAAAATCCTCCTTTAAAATTTTTCTTGACAAATCATCATCAATGTACTATGATATTAGTAGTATGACGATTTGAATAATTATATTATACTCCTATTCATAACGAAAGTCAACACGTTATGAAAAAAAGTTTTTATCTTAATTCAAATCGAAATTTTAAGAGGTGATATTATGGCTAATAATTCATTTGCTGAACGATTAACACAACTTCGGAATGAAAAAGGATTAAAGAGAGAAGATGTCGCAAAGGCGTTGGGCTGTTCGGTTTCAGCCGTTGGAAATTATGAAAATGGTAACAGAACACCTGATTTTGATGGACTTGTTGCATTAGCCGATCTATTTACAACTACTACAGATTATTTACTTGGTAGGACTGATGTAAAAACGGACGATAAAGATTTAAAATTTATATGTGATTACACAGGCTTATCAGAAAAAGCTGTTTTCAAATTAGTTGAAGATAGAAAAAGACAAATGAAATACAACTATAAAGTATGGGGCAACTATTCTTACCTTGACCTCGCAAGTTGGTTTATTGAAGATGGAAATTTAGTTGAATTAATGCACGAAATAGGTGTTTACTGTGCATTTGAAAATGATGTTTATAATCAATATAGCTTGCTTGATGATTTTGAACAAAAGTTTGATGATAATAAAAATCTCACAACAGAAGAGGGAGAACATAATTTAGATACTTTTTTCAAACTCAGGGACGAAATTGATAGATCTGAAATTTTAAGTGGAGGTGTTCTATACAAAATTCAGCGTATAGTAACCGATTTTGCAAAAACAGTTTATTGCGAATGGTTTGAAGAAAATGGTGGTGACAGTAATGGCAACAATTCAGAAGAGGAGTAACGGTTACTTCATCTCTGTATCCTGTGGATATGACACCAACGGTAGCAGATCCGCCGCACAATGACATACAAACCTGAACTGGGAATGACCGCAAAGCAGATTGAAAAAGAAGTGCAGCGGCAGGCAGTTCTATTTGAAGAGAAGTGCAAGAGCGGCAACAACTTAGACAGTAACATTAAATTCGCCGCCTTTGCGGAGCTGTGGTTTGCTGACCGTAAAAAGGATTTACGCCCAAAGACATACGCTCGTTACTTGTCAATGCTCCCACGAATTAACGCCGCTATCGGACATCTTCGACTTGACCGTATTCAACCGCTGCACCTTAGACAGTTTTATGATAATCTCTCCGAGGGCGGCATACGTCAAGATGCAAAATACAAGTGCAATATTGATGTGTCGAAGTATCTGAAAGATAATAAGCTTTCCGGGGCAGAGCTTTCAAGACAAAGCGGTTTATCAACTTCCACAGTAACAGCCTTGAAAAAGGGTAACAATGTTACTTATGAATCGGCTGTAAAGCTGTCTGAGTATATGAACCAGCCGTTAGACACTCTTTTCACTTCTGTGGGCAGCGGTAAACCATTAGCACCAAAGACAGTATTACATCATCACCGATTAATTTCTTCTATCCTTAGTACGGCGGTTGAATGGGGAGTACTGTTCTCTAATCCTTGCGAACGGACAAAGCCGCCAAAGGTCGAGAATAAGGATCCGAAATATTTAGATGAAGTACAAGCCGCTGCATTACTTGATTTACTTGAATCAGAGGATACGCAAAACAAAATGATGATACGTTTGTTACTGTTCACTGGTTTACGCCGAGGGGAATTGCTGGGACTTGAATGGCAGGATATTAACTTTGATAATAACACTGTGCAAATACGCCGAAGTTCTCAATATCTGCCCGACAGAGGAATATATGAGGACGGTGTTAAAAATGACACATCCGACAGTGTTATGAAGATTTCTCCGAGTGCGGTAGAGGATTTGAAAATATGGAGAGTATGGCAGAGGGAACACGCTCTTGAAATGGGTGACAGGTGGCACAGCTCCGACAGACTGTTTACAACTGATGAGGGCTTACCGCTGCACCCTGATGTACTTACAAGTTGGTTTACCGACTTCGTAAAGGCTCACAGTGACGTTCTACCTCCGATTACTATTCATTCACTCAGGCACACAAACGCTACTCTACAGATTGCCGCCGGTGTTCCGCTCACTACTGTTGCAAAGCGTTTAGGACACGCCAATACAGTAACTACAAGCAAGATATATGCTCACGCTATCAAGTCGGCTGATGAGGCAGCAGCGGAAACACTGGACAACTTACTGACACCGGGCAAGAATAAAAAAGCAGGATAAAGAAAAAGGCTATATGCTCCCGAAATAATAGGAACGTATAGCCTTTGATTATGTTAAGGTTTTGCTGTTTTACCGCTGCTGTAAACATCATTTTAGGGGAATAAACATCAAATAAACATCAAGCCGCATATTTTTGATGTTCAGAACAAAAAGAAAAACGGCTCAAACCTACTGTTCAAGCCGTTTTAAGTGGTTGCGGAGGCAGGATTTGAACCTACGACCTTCGGGTTATGAGGCGGTTAAAACACGTTTTAAGCTGATTTATTTTGAGTTGTTTTAAGTCAAAAAAACTCCCTATTCATCAGCATTTCAGCGATTTTTAAGAATTATTATAACTTTTTAATTTTGAACTTATTAGAACTTTTTTTAGAACTATTTTTTAGAATTTTACAATTAATAAAAGCTGTCACATACCATAACATTCTATCAATTAAATACATCTATTCATAGATTTTGAGCCCGAGGCAAGGAAAGCAGGCACGGCAAAGCCGCTTGACCTTGACGGGTTATTTTTTTAATGCTAAAATGGAAAAACGACGGATAATTGAATATAATCTATTCATGAGTTTCTCACCGTCGGCACGACATCAACAGCATTAAAAAAATGTTCAGTCAAGGTTGCCGTTGAGCATATCGAAAACTTTTTCAAAAAGACAAATTAATAATATTTCAATTAATGCCTTGACACATCAATTATGTATGTGATATGATTATGTTTAAGCAAAAAAATCCGCATTTAATCAGGGAATTTAAAGAAAGAACGTGAATTGAAAATGAGGTTTAAAACGATTTTAACAGTCATATTGACAGCAAGCATTTTACTAACATCAACCGCTGTCGGCATTTCGGCAAGCGGTTTAACAACAGACTTAAAAACATCAAGCGACACAACGGTAATATTAACATACGGCGATATTGACAACGACGGCAAAATAACAGCGTCCGACGCTTTATTTGCTTTGCGATACAGTGTGGGTTTGGAGGATTTCACAAACGGTCAAAAGGTAATTTCCGATGTTGACAGCGACAATAAAACAACGTCGTCCGACGCTCTCGAAATTCTCCGCTATTCGGTAGGATTGAAAACAACAGGCAAAATCGGAGAGAAATATAAATACACTTATTCGGACAAGAAACAGTCGTAACAAAAGAAGCTTACGACGAAACAATCTGGGTAGATACAGACGTTTACGATGAGCCTGAGATTATAAAATCTCATTATGCAGAACTCGTATTCGAAAAATGCGCAATCTGCGGCGAAGAAGTGTTGTATAAAATATTCGACCCCGACCAAGCATGGAATGATACCTCACGAACATTTGGTCCCGAAACGGGAACAGCAACTTTCCATACTGTGATTACGCAAATAAGTCGGCCTGGAAATGACCCTTGCGGCGCATGGGAAACAGTCAAGACAAATATAGAAGAAGACGTAACACGCGAAAAATACACATGCACATTCAATACCGGAAGTGATTACTGGGACTGGGACTGGGGTCATACAGACAACTGCTGGACCGACGGTAAACCGCATACAACAATCGAAACCCACATGGATGTTTACTGGGACGAGTATTCTGGGGGCGGCGCTCACAAAGAAAAAGTTCAAAAGACAGTTCATCATGATGCCGAAACAACTACTAAAATCTATTGGCACTGCCCCGACTGCGGCGAAAAAGTGTATCAAAATAATAAGCCCGGTTATTAATACAAAAGGCACAAGTTCAAATACTTGTGCCTTTATTTTTTTCAAAACGGGGCTGCCGCCCCTGTTAATTTTTTAGAAAATATATAAGAGGTGATTAAAATAAAGACGGTATATCAATCTGAAGACGGCAAAGTATTCGAAAGCATATACCCGTGTCTCAAGCACGAGAATAATATTAAAATCGATTTACAAACCAGAGATTTGACTCAGTGTCCGTATTGCAATTCAGAAGACACAAGTTTTAAAATGCAAATTTATTCACAAAATTTATTTTATAAAATACCAAAAATTGGCAAAAATTTTTCTCTCTATTTTTAACAATATCTCTCTTGTTTATATTTTTTATCCCATTTTTTAAGATAAGGTTTCATTCAATCTATTACCAAAATTAAAATCCTTTTATGTTTGGATTTAAACTATTAAACGAGTTTCGTTATTAAACAGCAACGTAAAACATTATACCGTTTACGATTGACTGTTTAAATCCATAAAAATATGTATTTCTCTATACGGAGTTTGCTGTGCAAACTCTGTTATTTTTTTGGATAGCGAAAGGTAAATCAATATCCATTAGCCAATTACATTTTACTCTTTATTTTCTATGCAAAAAAACTTATTTTCGTGAAAAACGACGATAAAATTCAAATTATCGCTCAAAAGCCGAATTTTAAAGCAATTTAATTTAAATCAAAATAAATCAATTTAAATTGATTTAATGAATTGATCAGTTTTTAATTTTCATTCTATAATCACATTATTATAGTAATTATCTACAAATAAATCATTTTATTGAATTTGATTTTATAGAAATATTGTGGTAAAATGTAAATGGTAAAAAACAATACCAATAACAAGAAAGGATTTTTACAAATGCAAAAACCAACAATTGTTTACCACGAACACCCAATGCAAATGGGCGACCTGCTCTTTAGTCAGGGTGTAGACCCACGCAGAGATTACTCTATTGAAGAACGTGATGAAATCCGTTCCTATCTCGAACACTATCTCATTTTCTTGCACAACGAAATTAAGCTTGACCTCGGTTCGTTTTATCTTGTTTTGTGCGGCGATGATGAAGTAGGCGATCTGTATGAATATTTTAAAGATTAAGAAAGGAAGATAATTATGTCATTACATCATTTATCACAATACCAATCGTTCGACTTTGAGCGATTCGCACAGGGCAAAGTGTTCTTGTGTACAGGCTGTTCACCTTGGATTGAACACAACACCAAACGTAAGCTTGGCACACGTGTTGAGGTCGTTATCATAAAGGACAACACCCAATACAACACCGCACCCGACGACACAACAAACAACCTCTTTGAAAAGCTTGTATTCAAGGTTGCAAAGGAGTTGAACGTGCCGTCACAGGTTCACGTTATCCCCATTGGAGCTACTGCCACCGTTTATGGAGAATATCGCAATATGCTTTCCATTAAATGCGAGGACATCAGGCTGGCAAACAATCAGCAGCCGCAAAATGCGAAAAATTAACTTTATACGGTTACTATGCACAGTGTTTTGCATAATCGCAATTATCATTATTAAAATTGTGAATTTAATAAGCAAAACACTGTGTATTAATATAATCGTTCATTCCAAACTGCTGCTGATTGTATTTGTTGCAATACTTGCACTGATATTTTGTGATATATTATTGTCACACAGGATTTACAAAGGGATTCGTTACTTTTGGTATCATTTCACGATAAAAAACAGTCTTGAATTGCAGATGATAGACGCAGGATTTTACATTGAACGGAATTGTTATATTGACATTCCGAAAATTCAGCTTTCGTTTAATAACAATTTCTCGGCAGCCGAATTAAAAATACGTGACTCTCTCAAATTCGATAAAAAGCTTGACGACGTTGTTTTATCCTCTGCACTGGGAAAATTTGTCGTTGAACGGCATTATATCACCGACGACGGCAATTATTACATATACGAACTGATTGACGGCTCTGTATCGTTTAAGCTTGTTTTTAATAGCTTTAAGGAATTTTTGAATTACAATAAAGGCATTGACACCTACAAGCTTTTCCTTGACAGCCGAACAGCGGTAAAACTGCAACATTGTTTGTTGGTGGGTCAAACAGGTTCGGGAAAGACCTACGAACTATACAATGTGCTTTTGCAGATGATGAATAAACAGGTTAAATATGAGTTGTACTTCGCAGACCCTAAAGGGTCAAGCCTTGCGATTATTGGAAGTACCATTAACGAAAACAGGACGGCTGTTTCGGTAGAGGAAATAATTGATTTACTGGAGCAATTTGTTTCTCTGATGAGAGAACGAAAAGGAGAGTTGAAAGAGCTGCTAAAAACGCAGATAGACGGCGACTATTCAACATTCGGGTTAAGTCCGTATGTGTTTATCTGCGACGAATACGCAAGCTTTGCAAGCGTTTTACAATCAATGGAAAAGAAATCACGTGACAAAGTAAAGTCTTTGCTGTATGAGATTATATTGCAGGGCAGACAGCTTGGCTTTTTCCTGTTTCTGATTATGCAGAAGTCGGACGCTGCCTTGATTGATACGGCTTTGCGAGATAATATGCCGCTAAAAATCGTTTTGGGAAATTCCGAACAGCAAACGTATATAACAACATTCGGAAATGGTGTTGACATTCCAAACCGACATTATTCAGTTGGTGAGGGTGTTTTCACTGAGCCGACAATTGCCCCCGAACCTAAGCTTTTACAATGCCCATACTGTAAATTTGATATTTTAAAAGCATTCTGATTTCGAGCATGGGTGATGTAATCACCCATGCTCGGTAATTATAAAAAACTATCTTACAAACAACATTAAATTCAAGGAGATGATGAAATGCTTGTTTTAGGTGTCGATGAGATTACACTTGTTTTGCAGCTTAAAGACAAAAATAACTCAGACTGCTTAACAGACAGCGGTTATTTAAAATGGAGTTCCACAGCCGAAACAATTATTGACACGTTTGAATACAAAGCAGATTTTGAAAATGTTTTCGGGGAAAGAACGCTCGAAAAGCAGCCGCCGCAAGGCTACACAACAGCTTATACATACGGAGAAAACAATTTCTATTTTGCCGTTGCGTACCACGATTTACAACCGAATATGGGTATTTGTGTTAAGTTCTCCGCAAAAGCACTTGACTATTATCGAGAACAGACAGGACTGGAAATTTATCAATTTCTTCAAATGGTGCAATCCGATAAATACGGTTTACGTCTGTCACGAATTGATTTAACAGCAGATTATTTCAATGAAGATATTGACATAACAAAGATTTATCAAGATTACACTTTAGGCAAAAGCGACCTTTTCTATGCTTACAGAAAAAAGGACACAGGGAAAATCGCTTACCGCAGAAATCATTTGAAAGATAACGGTATTGCCAATGATAACGAGTTTTCAACAATTTATTTCGGAAGTGTTCAATCTAATTCCCGATTAAGAATTTATGACAAAAAGCGTGAACAGATAGAACGCAGCGGAAACAAATTGCAGCAAGCCAAAAATTGTAATGACTGGGTTAGATTTGAGGGTGTTTTCCGCAGAACATACGCTCACCAACTGACGGAGCAATTACTCAACATTAACAATAACACCGAATTTGCGGAATTAATCGCAAACACTATGCTGCAAAAGTTTAATTTCAAGTATGTGAACGACAAGGGCGAAATCACAGGCAACACAGAGTATACGCAGCGTTTATGCGACCACATAGCAAGCCACGCTTTGATTTTATCATCACCCTGCACTAAGAATTATGAGTTATTCAAAAGTATGGTTTACCTAATATGCAGCAGCGGAGCAGACAGCACATTAAAGAAAATAAAAGCTATTTGGAATGATAAGGCTGTTTTGGAATTTTTGAATTTTATAAAACGATATTCCGATGAAACTTTGCCAAATGATGACTGCCGCTCTTGGCTATATCACAACGTAAAGGACTATCAACGCAACTATCCCGATTTTGACAAATTCTTTAGGGAAAATATTTATCCGCTTTTACCTTAATTCATATGATTAAACAAAAAATAGGAGGAAAATATCTTATGAAAGAGGTTACTATTTTACTATGTACGAAAATTATCCCGATATTGTTGAAGTTAAGGATTTAAAGAAAATGCTCAACGTCGGTCAGAACACAGCCCTAAAGCTGCTGCACGGCGGTGAAATCAAGTCTTTCAAGATTGGCAACAAGATAAAAATACCGAAGTCAAGCGTTATCTCTTTTATTGAGAAAAATCTTTAATAAAATTCATTACTAATTATTGACAAATGCCACATATTATGATAAATTTAAATTGTTATGGTGTGTGGCACTTCACGGAGGTGTATTTTTATTTTAAGTGCCAGCATACAAGAGAAAAAAGGAAATTTATACGCTGTTTTAAGTATTCCCACAATGAGCGGTAAAAGCAAAACAAAATGGGTGTCAATGCACCTTAAAGCAAACGTACCTAAAAGAGTACAAAAACAAAGGCTTGACGAAATCCGCATTGAATACAGTCAGCTTGCAGACCTTGAATACTCAAACATGAAATTCTGCGAATACATCAAAAAATGGAACGAGGAAACAAAAGACGACAAGTCTATAACAACTTATGACGGCTATGTACATATGATAGACAAGTATGTTTACCCTTATTTCAATGAGAAAGGCTATTCGTTAATGGATTTACGTCCTATGCACATAGAAGCCTATTACAGGCATTTACAGCGTGACTGTGGCTTGTCGGGCAACACAGCCTTGAAACATCATCAGATTATCAATACAAGCCTTAAATACGCTGTTTACAACCGATTTTTGAGGGAGAACCCCTGCGACCACGTTAAGCGACCAAAGAAAGAGAAAACGGAACACGACTTCTACAATCTTGACGAACTCAGAACACTTATGAGAGCCGCAAAAGGTGATACTCTCGAAACAGTTATTTATTTAACAATATGGTTTGGTTTAAGACGTTCAGAGGTACTGGGCATTAAATGGTCTAACATAGACTTTGAAAATCACAGAATTTTCATTTGTGAAACAGTCGTAAGAGCCAAAGTTGACGGCAAGCTTACAAGTGTTCCTAAAGATAAGATGAAGTCGGAAACAAGCAACAGGGTGTTGTCTATGTCACAGCCGATAGAGAACTATTTGAAACAACTGCAACAAAGACAGTCGGAACAGCAAACTTTGTGCGGTGACTGCTATGTTAATAATGAATATGTTTGTGTCAATACACTGAGCGAGCATATCAAACCCGATTATGTGACAGGTCATTTCAGCAAGCTTTTGGAGAAAAACAAGCTAAGACACATTAAATTCCACGACCTGCGACATTCGTGTGCAAGCTATATGCTTTCACAAGGCTTTAGCCTGAAACAGATACAAGAGCTTTTAGGACACTCCAACTACAACTTTACAGCCGATACTTACACGCACGTTGACTTCCAGTCAAAAGTTGATATGTCTAATGCAATTTCTGAGGATTTGGGATTGCAATTCTAAAACAGTCTGATTTTTAGAACTTTTTAGAATTTCTTTAGAACTCGGAATTTTCCGCAAAAAGAAAAACGGCTCAAACGCAGTGTTTAAGCCGTTTTAAGTGGTTGCGGAGGCAGGATTTGAACCTACGACCTTCGGGTTATGAGCCCGACGAGCTACCAAGCTGCTCCACTCCGCGATATTTATTTGTTGTTAGAGATTTATTTGCCCTCAACAGTTATATATTATATCACTGTTTGTTGCTTCTGTCAACACTTTTTCAAAGAAAATTTTGATAAAATTAAAGTCTGTGACAATTACATAAATTAACATCAACATCACAGCAAAAACTGTTTCAAGGTTATCAAAGAATATTGATTTTCTTCCGTTGTAATATTATTATATGCAGCACTCAAAAGAAATATTCATATACAAACCTAAAAATTATTGCCGAATAAAAACTAAAATACCCGACCTTGATTTGAAATATAAAAAACAAATCTTCGGTCGGATAGTTAAAGTTATTGCTTAAAAAGACTATCTTCACATGTTTCATGCGGACGTTATCCGCTCGGTTTGGTAACAAAATTAAGAAAACCAATAACTCTCTTCACATATCAAAAATATGTTAAAAAAGCAGCGGCTTCGTTCATACAGTCGCTTGTGTACTCCTCAATTGTTCCGGTATCTTCGCACCTTGCAAACTGAGGGTCAATCGGTATCTTTGCAAGCACCTTAGTGTCAAATCTTTTTGCAGTGTCTTCAATATGACTGTCGCCGAAAATACTGTGATTCTTTCCGCAGTCGGGACATTTAAAATAGCTCATATTTTCAACTATTCCCAGAATAGGAATATTCATCATATTCGCCATTTTTACAGCCTTTTCGACTATCATTGAAACAAGCTCCTGCGGTGATGTGACTATAATAATTCCGTCAAGCGGTATCGACTGGAACACTGTCAACGCAACGTCACCCGTTCCCGGCGGCATATCAACAAACATATAGTCAACATCGTTCCAGATTACCTCCGACCAGAACTGCTTCACCGTTCCCGAAATGACAGGACCTCTCCATACTACCGGGTCTGTTTCGTTCTCCAGAAGAAGATTCACCGACATAACCTCAATACCTGTAGAAGTTACAACAGGCAAAATTCCCTCCTCGCTGCCCTTTGCACGTTCTTTCAGACCGAACGCTTTCGGAATTGACGGACCCGTTATATCCGCATCGAGAATAGCCGTTTTAAAACCCTTTCTGTTCATCGCAACAGCCAGCATTGACGTAACAGTTGACTTTCCTACGCCGCCCTTGCCGCTGACTACTCCTATAACTTTTTTGACCTTACTGTATTTGTTAAGCTCTGCCGTAAAGCTTTGCGGTGAATTCGTACCGCAGCTTGTTGAGCAAGTATCGCAATCATGAGTACATCCCATAATATTATTTAATCCTCCTTTTTTATCACGTGAAGATAGTTTGTTTTATCCATAACTTTTGTTACCCGACCGAATATTTATTCAGTACGGTAGTTTTAATCAACTTTATTTGTGCGATAACAATCATACCAAATACTTTCGGTCGGGTGCATACAGTTAAATTTATCAATCACTATCTTTACGTATTTCCTGCGGACGTTGTCCGCCGTTGTCCGCCGTTGTCCGAACGCTATTTCTTTTTCTTATGCTTCCCTTTACTGTTTTTATTATTCCTTATTTCCTTGCTTGCCTTAGGCTTCTCCTGCTCGTCCTTACTATCGGAATTCTCGGGATAAAAAACATCTTCGGCATCTACCATTTCAAATCCGCTCGTGAACGAATACGGAATACCGTAACCCAAAGCAACAGAAGCAAGATACAGAATAATACTGTTTTCGTTAATCTGATTGTGAAGCGGCAGTCCCACTGCAAAGAATGCACTTATCACATAAAGTGACGGCAATATCATCATAATAAGCACGGACGGACTAAACCGCATAACCTGTTTTCCGTCACCGACTCTTGTTGCGTAAAAAAGTATCAGTCCGAAGAACACAACAAGCACAATTGTAACTCCGTTGTACAAAGTCTGATTAGTAATAGTAGACGCAAGCTGTAAAATGAAATAGCAGCACGTAACGTAACCTATCACCAAAAAAACCGAAAAGAACATATTCCAAGCTTCTTTAGCCCTCTTACTCATTTTTAAAAATCCTCCTTTTTTAATACGTGTTTTTTTAATACGTGAAGATAGTCTATTTTATCCATAACTTTTATTACCCGACCAAAAATTGATTTATACTCGAAAGCGTTAAGATTTATACTCGAAAGCGTTAAGATTTAGCACTTTTCTTTCTTAGACCGGCAATTCGCTACGCTGTTGCCTTTGTTGTTTTGTACGGATAGATACGTTTT
>CADCHW010000060.1 GCA_902801245.1 uncultured Ruminococcus sp. | reverse complement strand
AAGTTTATCTTCTCGCCGCTCGGCAATTCGCTTCGCTGTTGCCTGTTTTTGTTTTAAACGAAAGTTATATTTTTATGCGTATTGTTTTTATTTTGTTCCTTTGAAAAGTTTATTTAGTTTCGCTGAGGGTAGTTTGCTTTTCTTTGCAAGTTTATTCCGTCAGCGACCAAAGGCTCTGCCTTTGGAATCCGCAAGCTTTAAAAAGCTTGACCAAACTTTAACAGGTGCTTTCATCAACTTTATCTTATGCTTTCACTTCAAACATAAACTCTCCGTCAACAAAATCACACACAACCCTATCGCCTTTCTTAACACTTTCGTCAAGCAATTTCTCACTCACAACGTCCTCAATCTTCGAGCGGATAGTTCTTCTCAAAGGTCTTGCACCGTAAGTATCGTCAAAGCCCTCGTCCGCAAGCTTATCCTTAGCTCTGTCCGTGAACTCGATATCAATATCCATTTCTGCAAGTCTTTCCTTAAGGGTATTCAGCATATTGCCTGCAATCTCCTTAATCTCGTCATGTGTAAGTTTATTGAACACGATAATATCGTCAACACGGTTCAGGAACTCCGGCTTGAACACCTTTTTAAGCTCGCCCATAACAATTTCCTTAATATCGTTGTTCTTTCCCTCTTCGGTGTCTGCGTTTGCAAAACCGAGCTGTCTTTGCTTGTTGTCCGTGATAAGAGTTGCACCGACATTAGATGTCATAACGATAACGGTATTTTTAAAGTCAACCGTTCTGCCCTGTGAATCGGTAAGTCTGCCGTCTTCGAGAATCTGCAAAAGCATATTGAACACATCGGGGTGAGCCTTTTCAATCTCGTCGAAAAGCACTACCGAATACGGCTTTCTGCGGATTTTCTCCGTAAGCTGACCGCCCTCGTCATAGCCTACATATCCCGGAGGCGAACCGATAAGCTTTGCGACCGTGTGCTTCTCCATATACTCCGACATATCAAGACGAATCATAGCGTCCTCAGTGCCGAACATTGTCTGTGCAAGAGCCTTTGTAAGCTCCGTTTTACCTACACCCGTGGGACCCAAGAAGATAAACGAGCCAATAGGACGCTTCGGGTCTTTCAAACCCACTCTGCCACGGCGGATAGCTTTTGCAACGGAAGTTACTGCTTCATGCTGACCGATAACTCTCTGATGAAGAATCTCTTCAAGCTTCAAAAGACGTTCGCTCTCCTCCTGCGTAAGCTGAACCACGGGAACACCTGTCCACATTGAAACGATGTCGGCAATGTTTTCTGCCGTTACTTCACCGCTTGTACCCTGAGTTTTCTCTTTCCACTCTTTCTTTGCGTTCTCCTGCTCCTCTTTGAGCTTCTTGATTTTATCTCTGATATCGGCACAGCGTTCAAACTCCTGTGTGTTCACTGCACTTTCAAGCTCACTCTCCTGAGCCTTTATTTCGTTTTCGATATTTTTCAGGCTGTCGGGAGCGGTGTAAGCGTTAAGGCGAACTCTTGATGCAGCTTCGTCTATAAGGTCGATTGCCTTGTCGGGAAGATATCTGTCATTGATATATCTTGAACTGAGATTAACAGCCGCCTTGATAGCTTCGTCGGTAATCTTAACCTTATGATGTGCTTCGTACTTATCACGAAGACCCTCAAGAATTGTAATCGACTCCTCCTGTGACGGTTCACCGACTGTTACAGGCTGGAAACGTCTTTCAAGAGCCGCATCTTTTTCGATGTACTTTCTGTACTCGTTAAGAGTGGTCGCACCGATAACCTGAAAATCTCCTCTTGCAAGGCTGGGTTTCAGGATATTTGCAGCGTCTGCACTGCCCTCTGCCGCACCTGCACCGATAATTGTGTGAAGCTCATCTATAAAAACAATGATGTCGCTTGAATTCTTAACCTCGTCAATAGCGTTCTTGATACGCTCCTCGAAGTCACCTCTGTATTTTGTGCCTGCAATCATACCCGTAAGGTCAAGCGAGAAAATTCTCTTATCTCTGAGAATCTCGGGAACTTCACCGTTTGAGATTTTAAGAGCAAGACCCTCTGCGACTGCCGTTTTACCTACACCGGGTTCACCGATAAGGCACGGATTATTCTTTGTACGTCTGGAGAGAATCTGGATAACTCTTTCGATTTCCTTTTCTCTGCCGATAACTGGGTCGATTTTACCCTCTTTTGCAAGCTGAGTTAAATCTCTGCCGAACTGTTCGAGAGTTTTCGTGCCGCCTCTTTTCCTCTTTCCGGGTGTACCGCCGAAAACACCGGGGGTACTGTTGGCGAATCCGCCGTCATTCCTGTTTTCGAAGGGAATACCGTCTATTATTTTCTTTGAAAGACTGTCGATATCAACACCAAGCTCTTCAAGGAATGTAACGGCATAGCTGTCTTCGTCTTCGAGAAGTGCAAGGAGAAGATGTTCCGTACCGATATAGCTGTTGCCGAGCTTTGCACGAACGGCATTAGACATTTCGATAACGTGCTTTGCACGGGGAGTAAAGTCATTTATAGTGAGCCTTACGGGATTATTGCCCGAGCCGATTTTCTCCTTTGTAAGTTCAAGGACTTTCTCGAAATCGACATTCTCACTTGCAAGAGCTGCCGCCGCAACTCCGCTGCCCTCTTTCAGAAGACCGAGAAGAATATGTTCCGAACCGACCCATGTATGACTTAATGACTGAGCAATCTCAATACCGAGATTAACTGCGATATTTGCCTTTTGTGTGAATCCACGAAAATTATACATATATATACCTCCTAAGTTTATTCTTTAATCTTCATTTTTACTTCCGCAAAACAATATTAAGAATTAAGATTGTTTCGCAGCAACGTCGCTCTGACCGCATCTCTTTCCTGCGGATTGAGCTTCTGACCGGTATAGTGAATGAGTGTTGCCGGCTGAATCTCGACAATAAGTCTGTTCACCGTATCAAGCGGCACATTCTCTATAAGACCTGTTGTGATACCCATTCTGATATTTGAAAGGTGCTTTAAAGCCTCGTCACATGTGATAAGTCTTGCACTTTTGAGAATACCCTCCGAACGGTACACGCTGTCTTGAACAGCGAGCTGTTTTGAAAGATTCTCACGAGTTTGAAGCTCCTGATTAACAAGCTGTAGGGTGATGTTCTTCAAATTCTCGATAGCCGTCTTTTCGCTGATACCGAGAGATATCTGATTCGACAGCTGATACATAGCCGCCACAGGTTCTGAACCCTCGCCGTAAGTACCTCTTATCGTAAGACCCAGCTTTGCGAGATTCTCCGAAATTTTCCTCATTGCCTTGGTCGCTTGAAGTGCAGGCAGATGAATCATTACCGAAGCTCTCATACCCGTGCCGAGATTAGTGGGGCATTGCGTAAGATAACCAAGAGTATCGGAAAACGCAAATTTTAGACGTTCATCGAGAAGAGTGTCTATCCTGCTTGCCTGTTCGTAAGTTTTATCGAGTTCAAATCCCTCCGACATAACCTGTAATCTTATGTGGTCTTCCTCGTTAATCATAATGGAAACGCTTTCGTCATCGAGAAGAAGCAAAGCTTTCTCCGACTTTTCGGAAATAAACTCCGGGCTTACCAAGTGACGTTCCACAAGAGAAACTTTTTCCCCTGCATTTATATTATCCACATTTATGCAAGTAAATCTTGTCGCAATTACTGAATTGTTATTAAGTACCGCATCTTTCACTTTTTCGACAATTTGGTGCTTGACCTGCTCATTGCAGCGAACGGGAAAGGGGTACTCTTCAAGATTGCGTGCAAGTCTTATTCTTGTGCTTATAACGACATCACCGTTAGAGCCGTTCTTTTCATACCATTTCTTATCCATTACTGATTGCCCCCTTGATTAGCTTTAAGTTCATTAATTTTATCTCTTAGCTGTGCTGCCTTTTCAAACTCTTGATTTTTAACGGCTGCCTGCATTTGTCGGTTAAGCACATCAAGCTCCGACGGCTTTTTTACTTCCGCACCGACAGAATTTGCGGAACTAACACTCTCGCCGCTTTGCAGCTGAGGTTTGCGGAGTTTCTTTCCCGTATGTACGGTGTTGCCGTGAATACGCTTGATTGACGGCAGAAGTCTGTCATAGAATACATCGTAACACTTAGCACAGCCAACCCTGCCGCCCTTTGAAATCTGGGCGAAAGTAATGCCGCAGTTCGGACAGCGTTTTTCGGGAGCTAAAGCGGTAGTAGCAACGTCACTGATAAAGCCGCTCATAAGCGAGCCGATATCAAAGAACTGATTAAGATTGAACATACCGTTGCCGTAACCCTGTTTAGCGGCACATTCGCTGCAAAGATTCATCTCGGTAAGTTCACCGTTGACAATAGTTTTTATATGTGTATTGGCTTGTTTATTTTTACATGATTGACACAACATAATATATAATCCTCCTTTTGATTCAATGCTCAATCATTCAAGATTAAGCAGCATATTTTTTAAGACTGCCGCCCTTACTGTATCACGATACTCCGCAGGTACTGACTGATACGGACGTTCCGCAACAGCCGCCGTTAAAATTTTAGCTGTCTGCACCGTGATAATATTCCTTGTAAGCAGCTCCTTAACAACAGCCGCCGCCTTGCGTGAATCCACGCTGTCGCCTATTGAATTGATAATATGAATAATGGCGGAACGCTTATCCATTTGAACACGAGTGATTTTTATATACCCTCCGCCCCCTCGTCTGCTCTCGACAATATAACCCTGTTCGGGAGTAAAACGTGAGGTAATGACATAGCTGATTTGAGAGGGAACACAGCCGATAGTTTCGGCAAGCTCATTTCGGCGAATCTCCGCACCGCCGTCATTTTCCTCCAGCATATCTATAATATACTGGGCAACCAAATCACTTATACGCATTTTTCTTTTCATCTCTTTTCTTCGGACTTTCCTGTCCCTGACCTTGTGATTATATTATAGCGTATTGGTCAAAGAAAGTCAAAGTCAAATAAGGTCAAATTCGGGGATTATTTTAATTTAGCTCTTGTATTCTCACTAAATTAAACTTATTTGCACTTTTTTAATTTTTTTCAAAATTTGACCTTTTGACTTTTATTAATAAATTTAGCACAAAAAACAGCTATAGTTTTCGCTCAACATATCGCATAAAACGGGATTTTCTCGCTCTTCAATAAGTTTTTCAACATATGAATCGCTTATATCCTGCAAAGATATATGACAGCATTCAATAATATAATAGGATAGCTCTGTTTCTAATTTTTCACGTTCATCATCATGTGTAAAATTAGTGTCAATTATATTCCAAAAAATATCATCTCTCAAGGCTGCTTCAAAATCATCATAATTTGAAAAGAATAAGTCGATAAACTGATCTTGATTAATATAATCTGTTAAATAAAGTGAAATGATTTTAATACATTCATTTACAGAAAATCTCATCTTTTACCTCCTATTATTATCAAAAATACGCATAAACTCCGCAAGGAATTCAGCGAAAAAAACATTATAGTTATTAAAAAGTATATATATAAGCTGCTTATGATTATTTCCAATAAAGTCCCATATGCAAACGTAAAATTAACGGCTGCATATGGGACTTATACTCGAAAGCGTTAAGATTTAGCACTTTTCTTTCTTCGACCGGCAATTCGCTATGCTCTTGCCTGCTTTGGTTTATAAGGAAAGATTGTTTTTTAGTGTTTTGATTTTTTTATTTCCTGTGAAAAGTTTATTTAGTTTCGCTGAGGGTAGTTTGCTTTTCTTTTATAATTTGTTGCGTCAGCGAGCAGGGCTCTGCCCCTGCACCCCACAAGCCTTGTAAGGCTTGAGCGAACTTTTAACAAGCTTCGCAAACCGTACATTTATCAAATATTCAAAAATCAAATCTCGTCATAAGACTTCATAACAGCACCCTTGGACGCAGAACTTACAAGCTTAGAATATCTGCCGAGCCAACCGTGTGTAATATTCGGCTTCGGTGCAACATAATTCTCTCTCCTCTTTGCAAGCTCTTCGTCGGAAACCTCAAGAGTAATCTTCGCATTCGGTATATCAATACTGATAATATCTCCCTCTTCAACAAGTCCGATAACTCCGCCCTCCGCAGCTTCGGGGCATACGTGACCGATAGACGCTCCACGGCTTGCACCCGAGAAACGTCCGTCCGTGATAAGAGCAACCGTCTTGTCAAGCTTCATACCTGCAAGGGCACTTGTCGGGTTGAGCATTTCTCTCATACCGGGGCCGCCTTTAGGACCTTCGTAACGAATAACAACAACATCACCGTCAACAATTTTAGACGCATAAATTGCAGCAATAGCTTCGTCCTCGCTGTTGAAAACTCTTGCAGGACCTTTATGCTGCAACATTTCGGGAGCAACGGCACTTCTCTTTACAACACAGCCGTTTTCTGCAATGTTGCCCCAGAGAATCTGAATACCGCCCGTTTCACTGTACGGATTATCAATTGTTCTGATTGCATTAGTATCCTTAACGTACGCACCCTCGATATTCTCGCCTACGGTTTTACCCGTTGCGGTGATAAGCGAAAGGTCGAGAAGACCACGCTTTGCAAGTTCCGCCTGAACAGCCGGAACACCGCCTGCATTATTTAAATCCTGCATATGTGTCGGACCTGCCGGAGCAAGATGACAAAGATTAGGAACTTTCGCACTCATTTCATTGAAGAGGTTCAAATCAAGCGGAACTCCTGCTTCGTTAGCGATAGCAAGCAAATGAAGAACACTGTTTGACGAACAGCCGAGAGCCATATCACAGGCAAGGGCATTTCGGATAGACTTCTCGTTAATGATGTCACGAGCCTTAATGTCATTGTTTACAAGGTTCATAATTGCCATACCAGCATGCTTTGCAAGTGCAATTCTGCCCGACGCAACAGCCGGAATTGTACCGTTGCCGGGTAGTGCGATACCGAGAGATTCGCAAAGACAGTTCATACTGTTAGCGGTGTACATACCTGCACAAGAACCGCAGCTCGGACATGCACCGTGTTCACACTCGGAAAGCTGACATTCATTGATAAGTCCTGCTTTGTAAGAGCCTACAGCTTCAAACATCTTTGAAAGGGAAATTTCCTCACCCTCAAAGTTACCTGCAAGCATAGGACCTCCGCTGCATACAACGGCAGGAATATTCATTCTTACAGCAGCCATAACCATACCGGGAACTATCTTATCGCAGTTCGGCACGAGAACAAGACCGTCAAACTGATGTGCGGTTGCCATAGTTTCAACGGAATCGGCGATAAGCTCACGGGACGCAAGCGAATATTTCATACCGATGTGACCCATTGCAATACCGTCACAGACACCGATTGACGGCACCATAATAGGTGTACCGCCAGCAAGGCGAACGCCTGCCTTTACTGCTTCGGTGATTTTATCAAGGTGAATATGACCCGGAACTACCTCGCTGTGAGCCGACACAACACCGATAAGCGGACGGTCAAGCTCTTCTTTTGTATATCCCATTGCATAGAAAAGGCTTCTGTTAGGTGCACGCTCCGCACCTTTTGTTACATTATCACTTCTCATTTTTATCTCCTTTTTTTATCATGTAAAGAGAGTATTTTATCATAACTTTTTCTACCCGACCGATCATAAACTATCGGTCGGGTTCATAAATTCAAGCCAACATTGACTATCTTCACGTATTAAAAAAACGTATTAAAAATTTACTTCGTCATCTTTACGTCGCCACGCTGGAGAGCGGTTGCACCCGAACGGCACATCTCCAAAATAGTGTACGGTTTAAGACTGTCAAGGTAGGAATCAAGCTTTGCAGGCTTGCCCGTAACCTCGAATACCATACTGCCTACCGAAATATCTATAATCTTTGCCTTGTAGATAGACGCAATCTCAAGCAGACTTGTTCTGTTACTCTCGTCAACGGCAATCTTTACAAGCAAAAGCTCACGGATAAGACTGTCTGTCGGGTCAATCTCAAAGATACCCTCATACTCATAGAGCTTCTTTGTCTGATTGATAATCTGCTTGATTTCCTCTTCGCCGCCTGTTGTCGTGATAGTAATTCTTGAAAGTGTTTCGTCATCGGTAGCCGAAACTGTAAGGCTGTCTATATTAAAACCTCTCTGGCAAAACAAGGAGGAAAGTCTTGTGAGAACACCCTCGTGGTTATCTACAAGAATACTTAAATATGTCTTTTTCATAATACTCAGTACCTCCTATTAATTGTAAATGATATCATCAACAGTTCCGCCGCCCGGAATCATCGGGAGAACTCTCTCTTCTCTGTCAACAATACACTCAATCCATACAGGAGTATCGAGCTTAACTGCCTCTTCAAGAGCAGCTCTGAACTCTTCCGCCGTACGGCAGGAGTAACCCTTTGCACCGAATCCCTCTGCAACCTTAACATAGTCGGTCTTTCTGTCGGGTTCACTTGAAGCGTATCTCTTTCCGTAGAAAGTGGTCTGCCACTGTCTAACCATACCTAGAGCCTCGTTGTTAAGACA
>CADCHW010000059.1 GCA_902801245.1 uncultured Ruminococcus sp. | reverse complement strand
ATACGAATCCATAACGGTTTGCATAGCCTCTTCCAACTGTTCTGTTGTGAATCGTGTATCGCCCTTTGAAAGGAATTTTTCCACTTCGGAAATTTTCTCGTTTATTTTACCTTCATCAATACTTTGAATTTCGTTATCCTTAATAAAATCAACTGCTGCCAAAGCGGCAATTTCGCCCTCTGCCAACGCACCTGTAACGTACTTCTGAGGAGCGCCGCCCGCAACGTCGCCTGCGGCATACAGACCCTTTACGGTAGTCGCACGTTTTGTGTCAACCCAGTAACCGCTTGCGGTATGACCGCCCACGATATACGGCTCTGTACCCTCGATTTCAACATTCTGCATTTCAACATTCTGCTCGGACGGCATTCTTCCGCTCTCAATCCATTTAAGGGTTTGTGACGGTGCCATATTCAGATAAGCTTTGATAAGCGACTCGTCCTGTTCCGGAGTAATACCCTCCGTACGAAGATAGCAGGGTCCTCTGCCCTCTTGGTTCTCGTTGACAGTTCCGTAAACTCTTTCCGATGTTGTAATACCGTACTTGGTTTCGTAGACCTCGCCGAGAGAATTTATCTGCTTTGCACTGACACCCTGAGCGAGAGTACCCGTCGGGGCAATGGTATCTTTACAGCGGAGAGCGATAAAACGCATTTCAAAAGTTGTCATCTCTGCACCTGCGTTAATTCCCATAGCGTAGCCTGCACCCGTATTGAAAGGCGGATACCACATTTTATGACGTGAGAAGCCCGGATTGTTCGGCTTGTAAAGACCTGCCGCACCGCCTGTGGCAACAATCACTGCATTTGCTTCAATCGAATAGAAAGTATCGTTCTCAATTCCTATTCCGAATGCACCCTTAATGCGGTTGTTTTCAACATCGTAATCGGTGATGTTCACACGGTTGAGTATTGTAACATTGGGCAGCTTTTCAACAGCACCTGCCAGAATCGGTTTTATATTTTCGCCGTTTATTTTTAGATTTCTGTTACCTCTTGCAACGTACTTTCCGTTCTCGTCTTTTAAAATGACAAGACCCAGCTGTTCAAGACGTTCCGTAACGGCATTTAATCTTTCGGACATTGTGAGGAGCAAATCCTCTCTTACAATTCCGTCTGCATCTTTTTTTGCATAATCAACATAATCCTGAGGTACTCTGCCCTCTACAATATAGGCATTCAAAGCGTTTACACCTGCCGCAAGACAGCCGCTTCTCTTGATGTGAGCTTTCTCGCAGATAAGCACTTTGGCATTGGAGTTTTCCGATATTGTCAAAGCAGCATAGCAGCCTGCCGTACCTCCGCCGATAATAAGTATATCGGTTTTTAATTTTTCGATTTTCATATTTAATTCACTCTTTATACATTTGATAAATATTTTTCTATGGAAAAAATGCAGTTTGCTCCGTCGGCAACGGCTGTCGAAACCTGTCTTAACTGCTTTGTGCGTACATCTCCTGCGGCGAAAATTCCTTCTGCGGAGGTTGCTCCCGTTTCATCGGCGATAACATATCCGTTACCGTCAAGCTCTGCAATTCCGTTTAAAAGCTTTGAATTAGGCACAGTTCCTACTGCCGCAAAAACTCCGTCAAGCTGCAAAGTTTTCTCTTCATCGTTTTGCATGATTTTCAAGGCAGTAACTTTTTTATCTCCGATAATCTCCGCAGGCTTTGCGTTTAACACAAGCTCGATATTCTCCGTATTCTTTACAGTATTCTGCAAAGCTTTGTTTGCACGGAACTCATCTCTTCTATGTACAAGATAAACCTTTTTACAAATCTTTGAAAGCAGCAAAGCGTCTTCAAGAGCGGTATCTCCTCCGCCTACAACTGCGGTTACTTTATCCTTATAAAAAGCACCGTCACATACGGCACAGTAGGAAACTCCCTTGCCCGAGAACTCCTCCTCGCCCTTTATGCTGAGCTTTCGGGGATTTGCACCCGTTGCAAAAACAATGCTTTTCGTCAAAATATCACTGTTATCGGAAAGGGCAATTTTATAAGCATTGCCGTCCTTGACAATGCTTATAACCTCGCTTTCAAGGAACTCAGTGCCGAGTGCCTCTGCGTGTTCACGAAATTTCTCTCCCAAATCAAAACCGTTTTCTCCGTACAAACCGAGATAATTGTCAACACGTCCGCTTTCGGCAATCTGACCTGTTCCCATATATTCCTTTTCGATAACAATAAAATCCAGCACAGCACGCTTTGCGTACACAGCCGCTGACAATCCTGCCGAACCGCTTCCGATAATTATTGTATCGTACATTTTACTCAATCACCAATTCCTCTTTTTCAGCCGTATCGCCCTCTATCTTGAAAGAGTTGAGAACAGGGTTTTCCCTATCCATAAGCGACAGAATCATATAGCTTGCAGTGCTGTCGTAAGCAAGCCTTTTATCCTCCTCTGAGGGTCTTGACGGCGACTCGGGGTGCGAATGCCAGTTGCCCAGAGGAACAAAGCCGTTTGCTCTCATATCCTTTATTGCTGCAAGCTGTTCTTTCGGGTCAAGAGAAAAATGCTCGTTGGAGTGGTCGATATTGGTCAAAAGATAAACTTTCTTGATAATCTTATCGTTTCCGACTTTCTCACCTGCGATAAGTCCGCAGGCTTCATCGGGAAGTTCTTTCTCTGCATGCTTTAAAATTTTCTCAAAATCTTCTTTGCTGAGTTTAATCATAATGCACCGTCACATTCTGCTTGTTCGTAATCGATAAGCTCTGTAATAGTCGGGTTCTTGCCGCATACAGGACAATTATCCGTATTGTGCGGAAGCTTGATTTTTCTGAAATCCATTTTAAGTGCATCGTAAGTAAGTAAGTTTCCTGTGAGGAGTTCGCCCTGACCTACAATAAACTTAATAGCTTCCATTGCCTGCAAGCTGCCGATAACACCGCCCATTGCACCTACAACACCTGCCTGCTTACAGGTCGGAACTGCGTCTTTCGGCGGCGGATTTTTGAATACACAGCGGTAACAGGGACCTTCCCCAGGAACATATGTCATAAGCTGACCCTTGAAACGAATTATACCTGCGTGTGAAAACGGCTTCTTCTCCATAACACAGGCATCGTTGATAAGGAACTTTGCCGGAAAATTATCTGTGCCGTCAATGATGAAATCGTAATCTCTGATAAGCTCTCTGATGTTCTCGCTGGTAACGAATGTGTGATAAGTATTCACAGTGACATCGGGATTCATCTCGTTCATAGTTTCCTTAGCGGAAAGAACCTTAGGCTTGCCGACATCTTTAGTGGCGTGAATAATTTGTCTTTGGAGGTTTGACAAATCAACCTCGTCTGCATCTGCAATACCGATAGTGCCGACACCTGCCGCCGCAAGATACATAGCAACAGGAGCACCCAAGCCGCCTGCACCGATAATAAGAACCTTAGCATTTAAAAGCTTCTTCTGACCCTTTGCACCAATCTCTTTAAGAATGATGTGTCTGGAATAACGCTCAAGCTGTTCGTTTGAAAATGCCATTAGCAGCCGCCTCCCATAAAGTACAAGAATTCAACGGTGTCGCCGTCCTTAAGAACTGTTGTTTCAAAAGTACCGCTTGCGATAAACTCATCGTTAATGGAAACTGTAACGTACATCGGAGTTTCAACGTTTTCATCAATAATCAACTGAGCGACTGTCAAGTCGTCCTTAACCTCTTTTTTTACACCAGCAACTGTAATTGTCATAATTCAATATCTCCTTTTTTAATTAAATCAAAATTTCCTCAATCTCGGCTTTTTTAACTGCACCTCTGAGCCTTGCAGTTTCTTCGCCGTTCTTGAAATAAATAAGCGTCGGGGCAGCCTGAACCTCGTATTTCTCCGCAAGCTCCGTATCAAAATTGATGTTCACCTTGACAACCTTAAGGCTGTCGCTTCTCTCCGATTCAAGCTGAGAGATAATCGGTGAAAGTCTTTTGCACGGAACACAGCTGTCGGAATAAAAATCCGCAAGCACGGGAAGCTCCGATTTCAGAACCTCGGATTCAAAGTTTTCGGAATTAACTCTGAGAGCCATTTAATCACCGACTTTCTTAACGATAAGCTCGTATGTGCCGTCTTCGTTTTCGAGAAGCTTAAGAATCTGATGTCCCTCTTCCTTAATGCTTCTCGGAACATTCTGAACAGGCTCGCCGTCATTCAGTCTGATAGAAAGTATCTGACCGTCGTCAAGCTCTTCAAGTGCAACCTTTGCTTTAACAAATGTTGTCGGGCAAACCACGTCTGTAATATCTACCTTGTCATCAATATTAAAATCACTCATTGTAAGCCTCCAAAATTACCTTTTCAAAATTTTCTCTTCCTACTCTGTCGATAGTAAACTTGAAACGCTCGCTCGGCTTTGCGTTCTTGTCGAAGAACTCTATAGCGGCATCGCAGATTTTAAGAAGTTTTTCTTTATCCTCGATAAACGGGATAATTGTTTCACCCTTGTTAATCTGATTTCCGAAAAGTCCGCCGAAAGAAACAATATAGCCGTGAACGGTATCCCAAGCGTCTGTAGGACAGGCTTTGTAGCATCTGCCGCAGAAATTGCACTTGTCATTGTCAACGGAAATTTTCTTATCCGTAATGGTAATTGCACCCTGACGGCAAGCCTTGGCACAGACACCGCAGCCGATACAGTCATCTTCTTTCCAGCTTACCTTAATGCCGCCCTTAATGCCGACATCGTTTTCCTCAGCCTTAAGACAGTTATTCTGACAGCCCGTGATACCGAATTTGAACTTATGCGGAAGTTCTCTCGCAAAGTAACGGTCGTCAAGCTCCTTAGCCAAAGCGTAAGTATCTATACAGCCGCTCGGACAGATAGCTTCGCCCTGACAGGCGGTGATTGTGCGGACTCTCGGACCGCATACGCCCGGTTCAACGTCACCCTCGGCAAGAGCGTTCTTAACATCGTCTATATCATCAACCTTGATGAAAGGAATTTCAACACTCTGACGTGACGTAAGATGAACATATCCCTCGCCGAATTTATCGGCAACCTCTGCAATTTTCGCAAGCTGAACGGCAGTGAGATTTCCGCCTACAACTCTTAATCTCAGCGAAAAATTATTCTTTTGTTTCTGCCGCATAAAGCCGCCTTTTTTCAGTACAGCATAATTTACAGCCATATTATTTCCTCCATTCTATCTGTTAAATGTTTTCTATTGCCTGTTTGAAGTCATCAATCAAATCTTCAACATCTTCAATACCTATACTTATTCTTATTGTATCGTCATAAACACCTGCATTTATTTTTTGTTCCTCGCTGCTGTGAGTATAGATAGTACTTGCCGGGTGGATAACAAGAGTTCTCACATCGCCGATATTCGTAGCGATAAGCGGAATTTTCAAATTATTCATAAGCTTAAAGGCACGTTCCCTGCTTCCTGCACGAATTGTGATGATAGCACCGCCGTGACCTCCGAAATACTTCTTTGCAAGGCTGTTGTAAGGGCTGCTTTCAAGACCCGGATAATTTACTTTTATGCCGTCGGCAGTTTCAAAATACTCAGAAAGCTTCAAAGCGTTGTAACAAAGACGTTCCGTTCTAAGACCGAGAGTTTCTATTCCCAGAGTATTCAGAAAAGCGTTCATCGGAGCTAAACAAGCACCGACATTTCGCCATATGCCGTTTCTGAGCTTTGAGATAAAGGCAAATTTTCCAAGTTTTTCATATTCTTTAAAGCCGTGATATTTTTCGGGATTCCAATTAAAATTACCGCTGTCGATAATAACGCCGCTTATAGCGTTTCCGCTGCCGTTTATGTACTTTGAAGAGGAATGAATAACCACGTCCGCACCGTACTCTATAGGACGAACAAGATACGATGTTGCGGTTGTGCTGTCGATAAAGAGCGGAATATCATTCTTGTGGGCAAGCTCTGCCACGCTTTCGATATCGACAATATCAAGTGCGGGATTGCCTATAAGCTCCGCAAAGATAACCTTTGTGTTATCGGTGATAAGCGGTTCAACCTCTTCTACCGTCACGTGATTTACAAATTTAGTAGTAATGCCGAAGGCTTTTAAATCTCCGAACAAATCTATAGTACCGCCGAAAAGACCTGCCGCCGCTATAACCTCATCGCCCGATTCCAATATATTTAAAAGTGCCATTGTAACCGCCGCCATACCCGACGAACAGGCAACCGCTCCGATACCCTTTTCGAGAGCGGAAATTTTATTTTCAAACGCTGCAACCGTAGGATTTCCGATTCTCGAATAAGCGAAGCCGGGAGCTTTGTTTGCAAACACTTTTTCAAGCTTTTCGGGCGACTCGTGAGCAAACGCACTAACCTGAAAAATCGGCGTATTTGTTGAGCCCAAAAAAGCATCACCGTCAAAATTACCGTGAATTAATTCGGTATTAAACTTCAATATACTCACCCACTTTATATAACTGTTAGACTAAATTTACTTTAAACATACTAAAATAATATGTTTTATCGCCCTTATATTATAACCTATAACTCCTATCAAGTCAATAGTTTTTTTCGTAATAATTTTATTTTCTTGTAATTTGATATGTTTTAAGGGGTTTAAAGCTAATAAATTCAAATTTTTAACAAATAATTTTAGCTGTATGGTTACGAAGCCTGTTAAAAGTTTGGTCAAGCTTTTTAAAGCTTGCGGGGTGCAGTGGCAGAGCTCTGCTCGCTGACGGAACAAACTATAAAAGAAAGATAAACTATCCTCAGCGAAACTAAACAAACTATCAACAGCAAAATAACAAAAATAAAAACGAACATAAAAATAATCTCCTCCGATACAAACTAAAACAGGCAACATCGTAGCGACTTGCCGGGCAAAGAAAGATAACCTACAATTTAATTTCAACCGTATAGATAGAAAAATTTCCGTTGGATTTTTGAACCAACGGAAAAAATTTCTGAATTATTTCGTTAAATCGTTTATAATCTCGCCTGCGATAATCAAGCCTACCACTGACGGAACAAATGCCGTACTTCCCGGAACTTGTCTGCGTTCGGTGCATTTTCTCGCAGTACCCGGAGGACAGATACAATTTGTGCGGCAGCTTATTGTCATATCGTCAATAGGAGTTATCGGCTTTTCCTTTGAATACACTACTTTCAAACGCTTAATGCCACGCTTTCTCAGCTCCTGCCGCATAACCCTTGCAAGAGGACACACAGATGTTTTATATATATCGGTAACTTCAAATCCCGTGGGGTTGGTTTTATTTCCTGCTCCCATTGAACTTATTATCGGAGTGCCGCATTTATCCGCCTGCATAACAAGCTCGATTTTTCCTGTAACGCTGTCGATTGCGTCTACAATATAATCGTATTCGGTGAAGTCGAACTGTGAAGAGGTCTGCGGAACATAGAATGTTTTGAATTTTCTGATTTTGACATTCGGGTTGATTTCAAGCATTCTCTCTTCCGCAACATCAACCTTATACTTACCGACTGTTTTTCTTGTCGCCAAAATCTGCCTGTTTATATTTGTAAGACAAACTTTATCGTCATCAATTACATCAATCGCACCCACGCCGCTCCTTACCAGAGCTTCAATCGTATATCCTCCGACACCGCCGACACCGAACACCGCAACTCTTGAATTTGCGAGTTTATCCATAGCTTCCTTGCCGTAAAGAAGCTGAGTTCTTGAAAATTGATTAAGCATATTTTACCTCTCTTTTTTAACACGTGAATATAGTCATTTTAAGAATTAACTTTTATTACCCGACCGAACGTTTTTTTAACAAGTGAAGATAGTTACTTTTATCCATAACTTTTATTACCCGACCGAAGTTTATTTTTAACGGAAGTTTTTGACCAGCTTTATCTGTGAAATAACAATCATTTCAAATACTTTGGGTCGGGTTCGTTAAGTAAGACTGAAAAAAATTATCTTTACGTATTTCCTGCGGACGTTGTCCGCCCGAACAAATGTATTATACTACAAAATTTTCGGTTTGTCTACCTTGTGACAAATCTTTAAATTTTTTCATAGCCGAAATGCTTGACAAATTCAGGTTGAAGCTATAACATATTAATACGATATTTTTTATATGTTTTGAGGTGTTAAAATGAAATTTAAGGTTGAAAAGGCTGTGCTTGACAGCGGAGTAAAAATAATATTTGCGGTTGTCGAGGGCATTGACAATCACGGAGTTACCGAGGAATGGACGGAGCTTCGCCGCCGCCGTCTTGAAAAACTGTACTATCGTTATGAGGGTATTGACGTTCATTCCGACCCGATTCTTGAGGGATTCAATATTCTTCACGATAACACAGGAGTTAAACGGAGAAAAAATATTCCCGCAAGCGAAAATCTGATAAAGATTCTTTTGAAAAACAAAGGTATGGTTTTTATAAACAAGGCTGTTGATATTTACAACTTAATTTCGCTCGAAAGCAAGCTTGCGTTAGGGGCTCACAATATTGACAGGGTGGACGGAGATGTTACATTGAGATTCACCAACGGTTCGGAAAAATACATACCTTTGGGGCAGAATGAGCCTATAAAAGTGAATAGCCACGAATACTGCTACTGCGATGATTCCAATGAAATTCTGTGCAGACTTGAAATTCGTCAGGTCAATAAAACGCTGGTAGATGAAGATACACAAAATGTATTTTATATTGTTCAGGGAAATCAATTTACTGATGACAGTCTGCTCACCACAACAGCAAAGAAAATTATAAATACTACAGAAAGATACTGCGGAGGTACAGGGAAAATTATTGTTCCGGAGGTTATTTGATTGACCTCTGCAATCAATACTTTTTTCGCACAAAACAAATGAACTCTCCTTAAAAAGGATTTTTGACGCAGGCATAACACTCACGGCAAGAAAAAAGTTATACTAACGAACATACAGCGGAATTTTATAGCAATCCAAATAGGGAGGACGCAGGCATACTGTCGTATGTCAAGGACGACAACGCAGCCATGTGCTCAGCGGGACACCGAACTTGTTCGGATATTTGTTTGGTTTGCTATAAATATTCCTTTAAATTTCTTAGTGAAAATCCCCTTGAAGCAGATTTATTTTTTCTTGCCTGCTCCAAGGGGATTGTATCATTTTTGCCGAAATCGGGTTTGCACACTTATTTTACACAAAAATTATCTTCACGTGTTAAAAAAATGTTGCGGTCGGGTTCACCAACTCATTTCACGCAAAAACTATCTTCACGTATTAAAAAACCTCATAGCCTTTATCGGTAACTGCCTTTTTAAGTTCGTCAACATTAACTTCGCCGTTTATCTTAACAACAGCCGTACCTTTCTCGTGACTAACCTCGGCACTCTCAACCGCTGCGAACTCCTCTAGTGTTTTCTTTACGGTTGCCTCGCAGTGAGGGCACATCATACCCTTAATGTTCAATGTGATTTCCATATTGTTTTGCTCCTTTTCAATTTTTATTTCCTCTATGGGATTAATTTTTTTATCTCTCTTTGAACTGTGAATGTCAAAAAGATTCAATCTCAGTGCATTTGTAACAACGCAGAAGCTCGAAAGGCTCATTGCCGCCGCTCCGAACATCGGGTTAAGCTGCCAGCCGAAAAGATGAATATACACTCCTGCCGCAAGCGGTATTCCGATTACATTGTAAATAAATGCCCAGAAAAGATTTTCGTGAATGTTTTTAAGTGTTTTGCGGCTTAGTCTTATCGCTGCCGGAACGTCGCTGAGTTTACTCTTCATAAGCACAACATCAGCCGCATCTATAGCTATATCCGTTCCTGTACCTACCGCAATGCCGACATCTGCACTTGTAAGTGCAGGGGCATCGTTTATGCCGTCGCCGACCATTGCAACTTTGCCGAATTTCTTAAGCTGTGTAATAACATGCTCCTTGCCTGACGGAAGAACTCCTGCTATAACCTCGTCAACTCCTGCAAGTCTGCCGATAACATTTGCCGTTTTCTCGTTGTCGCCTGTGAGCATTACAACGTGAATACCCATATTTTTAAGCTCGGTAATGGCGGAAGTACTTTCATCTCTGATAGTATCGGCAACCGCAATTATACCCAGAATTTTATTGTTTCTTGCAAAGTACAGCGGAGTTTTGCCCTCTGCCGAAAGCTTCTCGCCGTGCGTGTTAAGTTCGTTGGGAATACTGCTCACCTTGGAGATAAGCTTTAAATTTCCGCCTGTAAAAACATCGCCGCCGCAGTGTGCCGTTACACCGCTGCCCGACATTGCTTTAAAGTCGGTGACTTCAAAGGCTTCGACATTATCTTTTTCCGCTTTGGTGACAATTGCCTTTGCCAATGGGTGTTCGCTGTTCTTTTCAAGCGAATATGCAAGTTTTAAAAGCTCGTTTTCGGATATGCCCTCTGTGGGTATAATGTCGGTGACTTCGGGAGTACCGTTTGTAACCGTGCCTGTTTTGTCAAGTGCGACAATCTGAGTTCTGCCCGTAGTTTCAAGAGATTCTGCGGTTTTGAACAGAATACCGCTCTTTGCACCCATACCGCTGCCGACCATAATTGCCACGGGAGTTGCAAGCCCCAACGCACAGGGACAACTGATAACAAGCACGGAAACAGCTCTCGCAATCGCAAATCCTGCCGTCTGACCGACCAACAGCCACACCGCAAGCGTAACAAGTGCAATCGAAATTACAATCGGCACAAACACACCCGAAACCTTATCGGCAATCTTTGCGATAGGAGCTTTTGTCGCCTGTGCGTCGCTGACTGTTTTAATGATTTGTGCAAGGGTAGTGTCCTCGCCTACTCTGGTTGCTTCGCAGCGAATAAATCCCGATTGGTTTATAGTTGCCGCAGAAACGCTGTCGCCCTGTGCTTTGTCAACGGGTATACTCTCGCCTGTCAATGCAGATTCGTTCACGGCACTCGAACCGCTCACGACAACTCCGTCAACAGGTATACTCTCCCCCGGACGAACTACAAAAATATCGCCCTTTTTGACTTGCTCAACCGCAACGTTTTTTTCCGAACCGTCAATTTCAAGAACGGCGGTTTTCGGAGTAAGGCTGATAAGTCCTTTAAGTGCGTCGGTAGTTTTGCCTTTGGAGCGAGCTTCAAGCATTTTACCGACTGTAATAAGTGTGAGAATCATTGCCGCAGATTCAAAATAAAACTCGTGCATATACGACATCACGGCTTCTGAATTGCCTTTTGTCTGTGCGTCCGTCATTGCGAAAAGTGCATAGGTACTGTACACGAACGAGGCAGCCGAACCCAAAGCGACCAAAGTATCCATATTAGGTGAACGGTGAAACAGACTTTTAAAACCGCTGATAAAAAATTTCTGATTTATAACCATAACCGTTACGGCAAGAAGAAGCTGAACAAGACCCATTGCAACGTGGTTATTTTCAAAAAATATCGGGAGAGGAAAACCCCACATCATATGTCCCATTGAAAAGTACATCAGCACAAGCAGAAATACAAGTGAAGCGATAAGACGTTTTCTTAAAATAGGAGTTTCCGTATCTTTGAGGGTATCGGAATCGGGAGAGGAATTTTTCTCAGCACCCTTTCGGCTTGCACCGTAGCCGGCATTTTCGACGGCGGAAATTATCTCTTTTGGTGATGCCGTACCCTCAACCCCCATTGAATTTGTGAGCAGGCTCACGGAGCAGGAAGTTACGCCGTTCATTGCGGACACGGCTTTTTCAACTCTTGCACTGCATGCGGCACAGCTCATTCCCGTTATATTATATTGTTCCATAACATCACCTTTTTTTCGCACGTGTAGATAGTTTGTCTTAGTTTAACCTTATGAACCCGACCGAAAGTCGATTTTAATCGGGAGTTTTAAGTTGTTATATCATAAACCAATAAGATAGTATTTGCATTTTGAATTATTTCATAAGTTTTTGAAGAATTTTTACAAGCTCGTCAATTGTTTCGTCATTGCCGTTTCGGATATCGTCCGCTACGCACGTTTTGATATGTGCGGCTAAAAGCTCCTTATTGAATGAATTAAGTGCCGACGTAACCGCTGCTACCTGTATAAGAACGTCCGTACAGTAAGCGTCCTTTTCAATCATACCCTTTATCCCCCGAACCTGACCCTCTATACGATTCAGTCGGTTAATTAAGGCTTTCTGCTCTTCATCGGTGCGGTGCTTTGTTTTATGGGAACAGCAACATTGTTCGGGATTTTGGTTATCCGTATCTTTATTCATAGTATCACGACCGTTCTGTTTTGTTTTTTATAACGGAGAAAATACCCTCTATGGGTATATTATATACCTACAGGGGGTATTTGTCAATACATTTTTTATTTTATAAATTTTTTCTCCGAAAATACAAAAATCGCCTGCATTTCTGCAAGCGACTGTATTTTGAAAATTTTTAATGTATCATTTCCCACAATTTAACCTTATTAACCTGAGCTAATTTTTTTGCGTTATCGGTTAAAACAGAATTTGTCATAACCATTGCCCTGTTCGCCCCGTAATAGGCTTTCGCTCCGATTACTTCCTGAACTGCCTTGTTTCCCACTTTAGCGTTATACCGTTTACACTGAACAACCCACTTGTTTCCGTATTTATCGAAAGCGACTATATCCGCACCGTAATCCCCCGACGGCGGTGTAACGCTCACTTTTTTGTAGCCGTTTCTCGTTAAAATTTTGGCACAGTAATTTTCAAAATCGATGCCTTTCATTGATTTTATGTTCTTGCGTTTTATGCCGAATTTTCTTTTCGGCACTTTTACAAAAGCGTGATAAATCCATTCAAATGCACAAAAAGACAACAGCACTATTGAAACAATCTCCCACACTCCCGACCCCTTTCGGGAAACAATTGCGGAAATATCCAAAAGTAAAACGGTTACTCCTATAATAAACATCACAGATGATAAAATCCAAGGTCTGCCCGAGTGCTTGAAAATCTTTTTCGGTTTAGCAATTAATTTTACACGTTTATGTCTTATGCGGAGTACCGCCGCACCTGCAATATTTACCAAAACAAACACTGCAAGCGTTGACGCACCGGCAGCGGCTGACACGGTTAAGAGGAAATCAACATTGGTTGATATAATTATCCCCAAGTAAACAACAGTCAATAATATTGCTAACAACATTTTAATTACAACCCCACCTCCCGAAACAGTTCGCCGTGCTTGTCATAATGATAAAATCTCTTCCCAATAATCGACTTTATTATACCATACTCGACGGGAGTTTTCAAGACAAAAAGTAAAGAATAAACAAGAATTTGCGGACAGTGTCCGCAAGAGATACGTGAAGATAGTTCTTGTTATTTTTATTTTACTCACCCGACCGATATTTTATTATAATAATTTGGGTTGGGTGTTTGGTCTTTCTTGTTGGGGTTAGTGGAGTGCGGAAAGTTTTTGGATTGGGTTGTTAGTATTGGGAAGTTGGTCTTTCTTGTTGGGGTTAGTGGAGTGCGGAGAGTCTTTGGATTGGGTTGTTAGTGTTGGGAAGTTGGTCTTTCTTGTTGGGGTTGGTGGAATGCGGAAAGTTTTTTAAAGAATAAAGAAAAAAGAATAGAGAATAACGAATAATACAAAAATCGCCTGCATTACTGCAAGCGATTTTTTGGTGGGAACAATAGGGCTCGAACCTATGACCCTCTGCTTGTAAGGCAGATGCTCTCCCAGCTGAGCTATGCTCCCTTTTCTCTTTTCGTTCCCTTTAGCTGAGAACATATATTATTATATCACACTTTTCTCTTGATATGTTAAGTTGTTATGAACTTTATAAAAACTATTTTTGAACTATTAAAAAATCAGTGTTGACAATCAATGAATTTTGTTGTATTATAATATATAAATTGATTCTTTAAACCGCTGATAAATTTAAATCCCAAAAATAAGCAGGTGGTAAATTTGAATTTTGACCTTACAATCACGGATTTTGACAATGACAAATCTGCCGTTTTTAATCCCGACAGCTATATCGAAAAAAATCCCGAATGTCCGAAAATCGCAGTCACTTGCTTTGCGGAAAATCTGGTGAGCTATGCCGCAGAGAATTTCAAAAGCCGAAAAGTCAGTGCGATATCAAGTGCAAACGGTGAAATTCCGCTTTACGAGCTTGACATTAACGGTGTAAAAATCGGTTTGTTTATGTCGCTTATCGGGGCTTCGGCAGCTGTCGGAGTTTATGAAGAGTTTTTTCAAATGGGCATAGAAAAACTTGTTGTTTTCGGAACTTGCGGAGTTCTTGACGGAAGTATTGCCGATTGTTCAATTATTGTTCCGAACAGGGCGGTTCGTGACGAGGGTACAAGCTTTCACTATGCACCGCCCGAAAACGAGATTGCCGTAAATGTTAATACGCTTGACAAGATATGCGGATTCCTTGATGACAAAAATATTTCTCACACAATCGGCAAGGTTTGGACTACCGACGCAATTTACAGAGAAACCCGACAAAAGGTTCAAAAACGTAAATCGGACGGCTGTATTTGCGTTGATATGGAATGTTCGGCTATTGCCGCACTTGCAAGATTCAGAGAAAAAGAAATTTCACAATTTTTCTATTCTGCGGATAATCTGGACAGTGACACCTACGAAAAACGGAGCATTTCCAATTCGGCGAATTTAGATGTTAAACATAAAATACTCGATCTTGCCGTTGAAATGGCATTAATGCTTTACAGCAAATAATTATTATAAAACGCACCAACCGCCTAAAGATTAACTCGGTAATCTTAGGCGGTTGGTTTTATGTACGGCTGTTTGTTTTGCGGTTTACAATTTCAGCTTATCAATTGAATTTGAAGTGCCGAATTTCTCGTTTTTGTAGTTTGTTAAAAGAACTTGTATCTGCGTATCGCTGTCGTTTTGAGTGCTGGCGATTGCGTGGTCGATAAGCTTGTCGATATTTTCTTTGTTTACGAATTTATCGGATTCAAGCAAGCCTTTAACGGTTGCGTAATCGTTGAGGTCAATGAAATGCCTGATGATTTTCAAGGCGTTTTTCTTGATATACGCTTCGGCTTCGGGTTGGGAATTTTTAAGAAAAACACCTGTTACAATACTATACTTTACTGAATGATTTATTGCAACTGTATAATCCCTATTGACAATCATTGATATAACATTTGAGATTTCAACCTTGTTACGTTTCAAATATGTGTTATCAACTGTGTAATTAGAGATTGTAACACTTTCAAGCAATTCGCAGCCGCCAAAAGCATAATGACCTATAGTTGTTACACTTTTGGGTATTGTAACATTTGTAAGTGATTTTCAGCTGTAAAAAGCCTGTTCACCTATAGTTGTTACACCCTCCGGAATGACAACATCTGTTACTCCCTCTTCTATATACTTTTCAAGCACACCGTTTTCAATTTGAAAACCCATAAAAATTTCCCCCTATCATTTAAATCACATCTAAAAATTTTATAGAACCATTATATCACAACATTAAACAAAAATCAACGCAAATATTAACTTTTTTATACAAATTCACACATCATAAAAAGATTAATATAAACACTTTCCGACAATATAAAAAAACCGAAGATTAGATATATAATCCTCGGTGTTAATTTTTAAGTTATTTTTGATTAACAATTATATTTGTATACTCAATCGATTTTACACAAACATATACTCGAAAGCGTTAAGATTTAGCACTTTTCTTTCTCAGACCGGCAATTCGCTACGCTGTTGCCTGTTTCGATTTTTACCGAAAGATATTATTCTAAGGGTTGATTTGATTTGTAGTTTATTCGATTTCGCTGAGGGTAGTTTGCTTTTCTTTGCAAGTTGTTTTCGTCAGCGAGCAGGGCTCTGCCCCTGCACCCCGCAAGCCTTTGTAAAGGCTTGAGCGAAACTTTAAAATGTTAAATCTTTTAGACCGTGAGTATAAAACTTATCAATAACCAACTTCACGTGTTAAAATCAAACTTTCTCGGGTTCGGGGTAGTCTGTGCCGAATGTTTCAACCGTTACTTTCTTCATCACCTGCTTGTCAAGCGGCTTGTCTGCGAAATCTGTGTCACTCTCGGCAATCTCGTTCACAACGTCCATACCCTCGATAACCTTACCGAATGCAGCATACTGACCGTCAAGGTGCGGAGCTTTCTTGTGCATAATGAAAAACTGTGAACCGGCAGAGTTGGGATTCATAGCTCTTGCCATTGAAAGAACACCCTCATCGTGAGCAAGTTCGTTCTTGAAGCCGTTCATATCAAACTCGCCCTTAATGCCGTAGCCGGGACCGCCCGTTCCTGTACCCTGCGGACAGCCGCCCTGAATCATAAAGCCGTAAATAACACGGTGGAAAGTAAGTCCGTTGTAAAAGCCTTTCTTAACAAGAGAGATAAAGTTATTGACCGTGTTCGGAGCAACCTCGGGATAAAGCTCGGCTTTAATCACTTTGCCGTTCTCCATTTCAAATGTAACTATAGGATTTGCCATAATTAACTTCCTTTCAATTTTTTAACAATTGGAATAACGCTGTTTTCTATTATAACAAATTATCTGCCAAAAATCAACATCTTTTTAAAACAAAAAAGACTAAGGTCGTGGTGATTGCGGTCCTCTCCCTTAGTCCAAAGTCGTATTCTGTGTCTATTGTAATTATTATAATAGTAATTCTTCGATTTGTCAACAGTTTTTATACAAAAAATTCAAAATCATAAAAAATCAAGCATGAGAAAGTGTCGGGAATATCTTCCTCTCCGATGAAAAATTCGTCAATGCTTCACCCTTAACAAAGAGTGTACAATCCTCTTCCTTGTACAATGTTAAGGTATAACCTATAGTGTTCTTTGGTGTAAAGCACAGCTTAACTGTTTTCACCTCGCTGCCGAACGCATTTATAACGCTCTCCAAATCGGCAGGCTCTTTCGAGAAAACTCCGTGAATTGTCAGTTCGCCGCCGTCCTTATCCGCAATTACAATACTGTCGCCGATTTTATAAACGCTCTCCCTCATAAAACTTGAAAGATAAAACATATTAAGGTCGCTGTTTCCGACAAACTCAAACGCACCGTTCGGGGTACTTTCGTCAATGGCGGCTTTGACCTTATCCCAATCGGACTTATCATTCATCGGAGCTTTCACCGCCGAAGCTTCGTTTGTGATTGTAACGTTCTTGCTGTATTGGTATTCATTGGCTTCGGTAAAGCCGAATTTTTTGTAGAATTCAAGAACTTCATCGTTTGCGAAAAGGAATGTTCCGTCAACATCGGGGTAATCATTTTCAATCTCGTTCATAAGTATACGGATTAAACCTTTATTTCTGTACTCGGGTTTCGTCATAACAGTACCCAGCTGAATGAAATGTCTGATGATTCCGTTATCATTAAAATTCATTATATTCACAGAAACATTTGCAGCAATTTCATTGTCAATGATAATTGAATAGGGAATGTAATTATCGTTCCAATAACCGTTATTGTACCAATCGTTGAAATCGAAACCGAATGTTTCGTTGGTGAGCTTGTTGAAGCTCGCTCTGAGAGTGTCGTTTGTGCGGTAGTTTTTAACTATTATAAAATTCATATTGATATACCCCGTTGGTCGGCAATTCGCTGTGCTGTTGCCTGCTTTTGTTTGTACCAAAAGATTTGGCTCTTTCATGAAAAAAGACTGATTTTGTATTGTAAATATAGAAAAAGTAGTATATAATGAATGAAGAGAGTGAGGGAGAAATTATGCCTAATAA
>CADCHW010000058.1 GCA_902801245.1 uncultured Ruminococcus sp. | reverse complement strand
GTACTCTGAGCCCCGATACAATCGGTTACAAACTCAAATACTGTGCGTGTGTAATAGTCCAGACCACGGACTATAGTCGGGTTCACGGTATACTCCACATCTGCCGCATCAAGAAAAGTCTTTACCTTTTCAAAGTGAGAAGAACAATCTCCGCATATGTATTCAAGAACAGTCGGAGCGTCTTTCGCAATTTGCTTGCAGCTCTCGTTCTTGCAGTCAAGAATTCTCATAGGATTTCTGTCAAGTCTTGAAAGACAAGTCGGACAGAGGTCGGACTTGTGGCTTTCAAAATAACTCTTCAATGCCGAAGTGTAGTCCTTGCGGCAGTTCTTACAGCCTATAGAGTTGATTTCAAGATTAATGTTGTCAATACCCAGCCTGTTAAAAATACTCGAAGCGGCACAAATCATTTCCGCATCGGCTTTCGCATCAGCTGCACCGTAGGTTTCCATACCGAACTGGTGAAACTCTCTTTGTCTGCCTGCCTGAGCCTTTTCGTAACGGTAGCAGGTAAGCAGATAATATGCCTTAACAGGCAAGCCGTTGTTGTAAAGTGCATGTTCGAGATACGCTCTCGCCGCACCGGCAGTACCCTCGGGTCGAAGAGTGATACTCTCTCCGCCCTTGGTATCGAATGTATACATTTCTTTCTGAACAACGTCGGTAGTTTCACCGACGCTCCTGTTAAAAAGCACGGTATGCTCAAAAACAGGTGTGCGGATTTCCTTAAAGCCGAAACTTTCGGCTTCTTTCTTCATCACATTCTCCACAAATTGCCATTTATAGCTGTCAGCAGGAAGAATATCCTCCGCACCCTTTACCTTCTTTGTTAAAACTCCCATATCATTTCTTTCCTCACACTTCCTTATAAATGCCGATAAATTAATGACGACGCATAATATCACGCCAGTCAAGGTCGCCACGCTCCAAGCCGTGAATGAGAACCTCCGCTGTTGCAATATTGGTAGCAACGGGAATATTGTGCATATCGCAAATTCTGAGCAAATCCATATCGTTCGGCTCGTGCGGCTTCGGGTTGAGCGGATCTCTGAAGAAGAGGAGCATATCAACCTCATCACAGCCGATTTTCGCCTTAATCTGCTGACCGCCTCCCTGAGAGCCGCTGAGATATTTTACTATCTTCAAGCCTGTTGTTTCCGACACAATTTTACCTGTAGTACCTGTAGCACAAAGGTTGTGTCTGCTTAATATTCCGCAGTATGCAATGCAGAACTGCACCATTAATTCCTTTTTCGCATCGTGTGCTATTAATGCAATATTCATAATTTAATTCCTCCCGATGTATAGTAATTTTGATGTTAGACATTTTTTTGATTTAATATACTTACCTGATTAGAAGCGGTTCCATTCTCCCTTGCAGTCTTGCCGATATTCTTGTTAAGGTTTTCATAGCAGGACATGAAATATCTCCGCTTTTACCCGACTGAATTGCGGCAGCGAGCTGATAGTCCTCCGGAATAATACCGATAAGCTGTAGTGCCGTGATATCGATAATTTCGTCCAGATCTTGGTACAATCCCATTTTCCAAAACGTATTTTTGTTAAATCTGTTTATAATAAGGCGGATATCCTCCAGACCGCAGGCACGGAGCTTGTTCGCAACATACTGACCTCCACGAATACTTGTGGGTTCGGTATTGACAACCACCAATGCACGGTACGCAGGGAAAGCCGCAGCCTCAAAGCCGCTTCCAACACCTGCCGGAGAATCGATAATAACATAATCGAAGATATCGGCAACACCCTCCACAAGCTGACCAAGAACTTGAGGAGCAATCTCATCATAAGCGTTAAGAGGAGCAGGCATAAGAAAAAGACCTTTTTTATTCGGGCAGGGGTACACCGTATTTTCAACGGTACAGCTTCCGCTCACGGCGTCGGCGATATCAAACACAAGGTTCTGAGTAATGCCGAGCATAATGTCAAGTCCACGCATACCGCTGTCGCAGTCTATAAGCAAGACCTTATATCCTTCGTTGGCAAGGACAGTTCCCAAGCCGACCGTAACGGTAGATTTTCCCGTACCTCCTTTACCCGAGGCAATAACGATTATATCTTTCATTGCAACCCTTCTTTTCACTGTACGAAAACAGATAGTTTTACCAAATATAAAACTAGCTAAATTCCCATATTCTATTTTAACATATTTTTAGCAATACGTCAAAGGATTTATAAAAATTTATATACAAACTTACAGTCGAATTAATAGGCAATTTGAATAGTTTTTTTATTGTTTGAAACTCTCGCTTCGTTTTACAGACCTATCGGAAAAAATTTTAAAATTTTTTTCAAAAACCTATTGACAAACAAATCAATATATGTTATTATATTAATCGTTGAGTGAACGACATCAAAAGTTCGACAAGTTATGCGAGTGTGCTGGAACTGGCAGACAGGCACGTTTGAGGGGCGTGTGTTGTATGACGTACGGGTTCAAGTCCCGTCACTCGCACTTTGAAAATCCGTTTGCTGTAGTAAGCGGATTTTCAACTTTCCAATTTCCCTTTTATTTCTCCTAAAATTTTTTTGAGAAAATTTTAAAAATCTGTTGACAAGACGGATAATGTATGATATAATACTTATCGTTGAGTTAAAAACTTAATAGATATGCGAGTGTGCTGGAACTGGCAGACAGGCACGTTTGAGGGGCGTGTGTTGTATGACGTACGGGTTCAAGTCCCGTCACTCGCACTGATGAAAAAGACTTGTTTAATGCAAGTCTTTTTTGGTATATGGAAATATTTTTTAAAAGGAGAACTAATAATGGAAACTCAATACTATAAAATAACAAACATCAACGGTGACTATGCTTTCTTAGTCCGTACAGACATTGACAGTACCGATGAAATTATGGTTGCCCTTGCTCTTCTCCCTTACGACATTGATATCGGCACTACTCTAAAATGGGAGAATTTCGCTTATACAATATCAGAATAAAAATCACAAGTCGGGCATTCAAAACGAACTGCCCGACTTGATTTGTACTGTAATATATAATGTTTTATATTGATTTTGTTTTAATGTTATAGAATTGTAAATTATTTCTGCCTGTACGGTTGAATTTAAATCGTGGGTTATCTTTTCCACGACCGGCAATTCGCTACGCTGTTGCCTGTTTTGATTTTTACCGAAAGGTATTATTTTAAGGGGTGTTTTGATTTATAGTTTATTCGATTTCGCTGAGGGTAGTTTATTTTCTACGATAATTTGTTCCGTCAGCGAGCAGGGACTCTGCCCCTGCACCCCGCAAGCCTTTGTAAAGGCTTGACCCAAACTTTAACAAGCTTCGCACCCCTACAGATAGAATTATTTTTTATTCTTTTTATAAATAATCATCAAGCCTTTCAGCAGAAGCTGTTCGTCAATGATTATATCTCTCTTACAATGCGGAATAATCTTAGCAGCAAGTCCGCCCGTTGAAACAATCGTGCATTTTTCGCCGAGAGTTTCTTCTATTCTCTCCGTTACGCCGTCAATGCCGGCAGCCGAGTAATAAATAATACCGCTCTTCATACACTCAACCGTGTTTGCACCTATCACCTTTTTCGGCGGTTCAAGACCAATCTTAGGAAGCTGAGAGGTTCTCTTTGTGAGCGAATCGAGAGATACTCTAAGTCCCGGAATAATCATACCTCCGAGATAATTTTTATTTCCGTCGATAACCGAAACTGTAGTCGCTGTACCCATATCTATTATGATGAGCGGCACGGGATAGAGATTAATTCCCGCAACTGCGTCCGCAACTCTGTCACTGCCGAGCTGTGCCGGATTATCAAGCATAATCTTCAAGCCTGTTTTTATTCCCGGTCCTACTGTCATAACCTCTGTGTCGGTCAGACGTTCCAAAGCGGCTTTGACGGTTTGTGTCACACTGGGAACAACAGAGGATATTATACAGCCCTCAATTCCGTTTACAGCAGTATTATTTATTTCTAAAATATTTTTAATCGATATCACATATTCCAGAGCGGTATACTGCAAATTGGTTGAAAGTCTTTCGATGAAAAGCACTTTCTCACCGTCGAAACAGCCTATCACAATATTGGAATTGCCTATGTCAACTGCTAAAATCATATTCCTACTCATTTCTATATAAAATCAAGCTGCACTTTCAGCCAAAGTTCTGCGTTTCTTTTCGGGCATAATTCTCGGCATAGCCTTAAGCAAAGCCGCACCGATAACGGTAACAAGAACAGCTGCCGCAACAGCTTCGGGAATACCCGATGCGGTAACGGTTGCCATAACCAAACCGAAAACGGCATTCATAGGAGCCTCGTTAGCCTCTGCATACTGCTGTGCGAACAAAAGGTAAATGCTGCCCATAACCAGAACGGTATTGACCATAGAACCCAGAAAGCCTGTCAGAGCAAGGGCAACAGGCGAGGGAACTTTCACCTTTTTAAATAAAATCCAGAGCCAGCCTGCGGCAACGCCTATTAATATACGGCAGCCCACAGCAACCCAAAGAGCCTTTATTCCGCCGACAATACCCGTAGTACTTAGGAACGGCGAAAAAGCGAACGAGAGAAGCGAAGGTGTCATGGTGTTGCTTATCACGGAACAAATTCCGAAAGCCGCACCCAGAATACCGCCTGCAAGCGGACCTAAGATAATAGCTCCGATAATGACCGGGATATGAACCGTTGTCGCCTTAATAATCGGAAGCTGAATCATACCGAGCGGAGTATTCGCCAAAATAACGACCACAGCCACCATAAGTGCAACACTTACTATCCAACGAGTGTCTTTTTGTTTACTATACATATTTTCCTCCTAGTTATCATTCCGATACTAAATCGGATACAATACAGTACCTTGATATTATATCATAAATTTTCGGAAATGTATAGCTTTATTTAAAATTTTCTGCTATAATATTTTTAACACGTGAAGTTTTTTAAACACGTGAAGATAGTTTGTTTTTTATTCAACTTTGGTTACCCGACCGGCAGTTATATTTGAAATTAAATTTTTTTAAATCGATATATCCGGAAAAATTCAGTCTTATAAAGGAGTAGAAAAATATGCTTAAAAATAAAACAATTGTCCTTGCGGTCAGCGGAAGCATTGCCGCTTACAAAATCGCAAACCTTGCGAGAATGTGTAAAAAACTCGGGGCGGACGTTCAAGTGCTTATGACGGAAAATGCCACGAACTTTATAAATCCCATTACCTTTGAAAGTCTTACGGGAAACAAATGTCTTGTGGACACTTTCGACAGAAATTTCCAATACAGCGTTGAACACGTTGCCCTTGCAAAGAAAGCCGATGTTGTTATGCTTGCCCCTGCAAGTGCAAACGTTATCGGAAAAATTGCAAACGGTATCGCAGACGATATGCTAACCACAACTATTATGGCTTGCCCCTGCAAAAAAATCATTTCACCGGCTATGAACCATAATATGTACCACAATCCTATTGTACAGGATAATATCCGCAAGCTTGCTTATTTTGGGTATGAGATAGTTACTCCCGACAACGGTATGCTTGCCAACGGCGATATCGGCGACGGCAGAATGCCCGACGAAAATGTTCTCCTGCAATATATTTTGAAAGAATGTGCTTTTGAAAAGGATTTAACGGGCGAAAAAGTTTTGGTGACGGCAGGTGCTACACGTGAACCTATCGACCCCGTACGTTTCATTACAAATCATTCCACGGGTAAAATGGGTTATGCGATTGCGGAAAATGCGGTCAGACGTGGTGCGGAGGTTACGCTTGTCACGGCTCATGCTGATATTGAACCGCCTATGTTTGTGAATGTTGTCAAAGTTACAACGGCTTCGGAAATGTACGATGAAGTCACGGCTAGATTTGATGAAAGCACTATTATTGTCAAGGCGGCGGCGGTTGCCGATTACCGACCTAAAATTATTTCAGATAACAAGATAAAGAAGTCGGACGGCGAAGCCGTTATCGAGCTTGTGAGAACTCCCGACATTATAGCCGAGCTGGGCAGTCGGAAAACAAAACAGTTCATCTGCGGTTTTTCTATGGAAACGGAAAACCTTGTTGAAAATTCAAGGGGTAAGCTTATCCGTAAAAATCTTGATATGATTGTTGCGAATAATCTTAAAACCGAGGGTGCGGGATTCGGCACAGATACAAACGTTGTTACGTTGATTACGGCGAATGATATAAAAGAGCTTGAGATTATGAGCAAACAAGAGGTTGCAAAGGTTATTTTTGATGAAATTCTGAGAATTAAAAATAATTATTAATTGTATTATAAACAAACCGCAAATTGTACATTGAAAATACAATTTGCGGTTTATATATTTTGGCATATATTCACTTATGTTATTTTCATTTATTGACTCGTTCGGAAATATTTTTAATAAATCGCTCAAACTGTAATTACGTATGATTCAAAAATACAAAATTTTTAAACTTTACACGAAATTAACCAAATCATTGCAATGATTACATTTTGCAATAAAAATTAATAAAACATTACCACTGTTTGTTCAAACTGCACAATAAAAAATTTATAATTTTTACGTTTGGTCAATGGGAATTTTTATTGATATATGGTATAATATAGTTAAGATTTTAGTTCGGAAAGAAGTTGATTACAATGTACTATGTAGGAATAGATTTGGGCGGTACGAATATCGTTGCCGGTGTCGTTGATGAGAATTTCAAGATTCTTGCAAAAGCCGACTGCAAAACCGCCGTTCCCAGACCCGAGAGCGAAATTTGCGATTCTATGGCTTCCGTTACGTTACAGGCACTTGCGAAAGCGGAGGTTTCATTGGAAGATGTTGAATGGGTTGGTATAGGTGTTCCCGGTGCGGTTGACCCCGACACGGGTGTTATAGAGTACTCCGCTAACTTCGGTTTTCACAACTGGAAAATCGTCAAGATGATGGAGGAAAGATTAAGCAAGAAAGTTCTTATCGAAAACGATGCCAACGCTGCGGCTTACGGCGAGTATCTTGCAGGTGCTGCAAAGGGAAGCACAAATGCTGTTGCAATTACCCTCGGCACAGGCGTAGGCGGCGGAATTATTATCGACGGCAAGATTTACAGCGGTTCAAATAAGGCAGGTGCGGAGCTTGGTCATATGGTTATCGTACATAACGGAAGACACTGCAATTGCGGCAGAAACGGCTGTTGGGAGGCTTACGCTTCGGCTACGGGTCTTATTAACCTCACTAAGGAAGCTATCGAGAAAGAAAATCCGCTCCAGTCGTTTATGCTCAAATCCGTAAACGGCGATGTCAGCAAGGTAAACGGTATCACTGCGTTCAACGCTATGCGTGAGGGCGATAAAGTCGGTACTGCTGTTGTTAAAGAATATATCGGCTACCTCGCAACAGGAATTGTTAATGTTATAAATATTTTTCAGCCTGATGTTCTTTGTATCGGCGGCGGAATAAGCAAAGAGGGCGACAACCTCATAACTCCTCTTATGAAGATTGTGGAGAAAGAACGCTATACCAAGCACAACGATAAGCAAACTCACGTTTGTGTTGCAAAGCTGGGCAACGATGCCGGTGTTATCGGTGCTGCTCTTCTGGGTCAGCTTGCGTAAGCTATACGCATTGAAAATTTAATATTGCTTATAATTGTCTTTGATATTATTTATCGGACAATATATAATACAGCTTAATACACCTGCGGAACGCACCACACAAAAGGACGAAAGTCTTTTGTTCCGTAGGTGTTATTATATTCTATACGTAATTGTGGTTTTTTATAATCGGAAGTTGGTTTGCTGTAGCGAAGTGGTTCGTGGTTGAAAGTGATTTTCCTAAGTTTGCAGAGAAGACGAAAGGGAGAAATTTTTTGTGATGAATTTATGAAAAATTCACTTTTACTTGACATCGTACTCCGTTTATTGTATAATTAGTTAATAAAATAATCTCAAATATTGAAATTAGTGGTGGAAAGGGGATTGTATTTATGTTAATGTCAAGAAAATTGAAGTCGGTGAATTCAAAAAAAGCATTTACCTTGGTTGAATTGGTCATTGTTATTGCGGTTCTCGGAATTTTGGCAGCTATTGCAGTTCCTGTTATAACAACATCGATTAACAGTACAAAAATTTCAGTAATGGAATCGAATGCCGCAACGGTGGAAATGCTTTTGAAAGAAGCTATCAATACTTCCAGGGTCGGTATGAAAGTAGAATATAACAATAATAATGTTGCTAATGCTACGGTTAAGGACGTTCTTATTGAAAACGATATTGACTTGGACGTTATGGCGGTACACAAAATCGGCAGAGAAGACTATGCTATTTATTGGGAAACAACAACTCAGGGTACTACGCTTCACTCCGGCACAGGTGTGACTGCGTTCGATATAAACACTTCCGTAGCAGACCTTGACTAGTACTGATATTAATATGATTAAGGATTAAAGCCGAGATTTTATCTCGGCTTTTTTTATAAGGAGCGACAATACAATGAATGATTGTGAAGAAATGTTCATAAAAATAATTGCACTTTTTGTGCATAATCAGATTACCGCCGGGGAATTTACCGATTTGCTTTTTGATAACACGGAATTGTTCACGGATTTTTTCTTTGACAATACAGGGAAAAATATTCTCGGTGAGGAATTATATTATGACATTATCGATACGAATTTCAACGTTAAGGAGCAATGCATATCGATAAAAACAAAACTTGCGGATTTTCTTAAACAGAAATATCCCCAGATTTATAACAGTATCAGTGACTCGTACATTGAAAAAATCGTTGAAGAAAACAATAACGATATGCTTACAAAAATACTTGCAAAGAGATATATTCAGCCGGAGCTTGCCGTTATTGACTTTTCGGGTATTGATTCATCGGAGAAATTTATTTTGAAAATCAGAGATTCTTTAGGGTTTCCGATTTTCTGCACCAATTGGGACGCTGTCAATGATATGATTTATGATGTTATGTTTCCTAAGAAAATTATTTTTAAGAATTGTGATTATGTGAAAGGTATTCTTAACAGAGATTTTTCGATTCTTAAAGAAATTATGGATAAGAAAGACAGTATTGGTAATAATATGGTTATTGTTGAATATCGTTAAAATTAAATAAATGTATAGCAATACCCTGTCATTGTAATAATAAATGACAGGGCGTGTTTTTTGCGAAAAATCAGATGTTTTCGGTTAAAGCTTTATAAATTCCGTTTTTCTTTAAAAGCTCGATGTGTGTTCCCTCTTCGGCAACCGTACCTTTATCCATAACATAAATATAGTCGCAGCTTTTAATTGTGGTCAAGCGGTGAGCAATAATTATGCAGGTAATTTGTT